>CALGHC010000560.1 GCA_937915965.1 uncultured Myxococcales bacterium | reverse complement strand
CGGATCGGCTGGGCTCGCCCGTCGTGAGCCCCGAGCCGCCGCCGGGCGCATCCGGCCCACCCCGCAGCCCCCGTCCGCTGCCGTCGGGCCGGTCGTCGTCGGCGCAAGCACGCAAGTCTGCAGGGTCGCGACGTCGGCGTAGATCGCACATGCCCCTGCGCGGTCGTCCTCGGAGAGACCATCGACGCCGCCCGTGAGGATCTCGTTGGAGGTGTGCATGATGGCCTCGGCGGCCAGGCTGTGATCCAGACCGATCAAGTGGCCGGTCTCGTGCAGCAACACGGTCGGCAGGTGGGCCTGGCCGCCGTCGCATGTGGCGGCGCAAAAAGAGAAACCCGCGTTGTTGAACGCGATGTCCGCGTCGGCCAGACGCCCGGTGGCGGGCTCGGCGCTCAGCAACGTCATCGCGACGACCAGCGCGCCGAAAGGCCACTGAGCTGCGTCGTGAACGAACGTGAGTTGGTTGCCGTTCGGCTGGTACTCGACGCAGCCGCCGTCGCGTTCTTCGATGCAGCTCAGGCCGATGGGCGAGGCCTCGGCGAGACCCGCGCTGACGAAGGACAGGCCGATTGCCCGCGCGTCGCAGGTCGCGGGCGCGCAACCTGGCGGTGGCTCGCCGTTCGAACAGGGCGAGCACTGCAGCGCCTGCCAGCTGGTCAAGGCCGCCTGGGCGAGGGAGACGATCTCTCCGGCGCCGATGCCGTCGCCCGGCATGCCGGCCTCATCGACCGTCCAGGTGACCCCTGCGGCGAGGTCGGCCGCCGCCCAGTGCATCGGCTGGCCCTTGGACGTCCGATACTGCTGCCACGCCCCCGCGGGTGCGGCCAGCAACACCACCGCTAGCGCCAGCATGCCCGGTCCGAGTCGCGGTCGACTGTGCGCGTTCGTTCGTTGCACCGCTCGGCTCCGACTGCGGCTCTGCGCCGGCTCTACCCCGGCTCTACGCCGGCTCTACGCCGGCTCTACGCCGGCTCCAACCGGGCTTGTTGTAGGCCGGCGACGATGCCCTGTCGAGTCGTTGGCTTCGGGGTGGATGGCCCGAATGGAACTCACCACGTCGATATTCCAGTTGCGGAGCAACGGAGGAGGATCTATGCAGCATTCCGGCGAAGGCGGTGCTGGCCGCCATCGTGTTTCCCCCATCGTGTTTCCCCCATCGCGCGCTAGTCCGCCTGGCTTGCCACAGCCGCTCGCCGCGCCCGGGATGCGTGGCTGTGCGCGGTGATCCGATTTCGTCCTTGACGCCAGCGCGCCCTACGATAGCCTGTTTGCCGGCGCATATGCCATCGCAGCCAGACTGCCGCGCCCCCTCCGGAATCGCCCGATGTCCATCGAAAGTCCCGCAACTGACTTCCAAGCCGGCGCTCACGGCTGTTTCGTCTACAGCGATCTCGCTGAAGCGATCGGCGTCTGCACGGCGTATTTCGAGCAGGGGCTGCTGCGCGGCGAGCGCTGCATCTTCGCCCACGACGACGATGGCCTCGAGGCGCTGCGGGTGTCCCTTCACGCCGCGGGCGTGGACGTCGCCGCCGCCGAGAAGCGCGGGTTGCTGCGTTTGCTGCGTGCCGCCGACGTCTATTTGCCTGGGGGCGTTTTTGACGGCACCGCCATGGTCGCCATGTGGGCTGCGCTCGCCGAAGAATACCGGGCCGACGGGTGCGCAGGGCTGCGTGTTGCAGGATCAGCGCCCTCCTTCGACGGAGACCGGGAGGTGATCGCCGCCTTCCTCGACTACGAGGCGCTCGTCGACCCAGTCCTGCACGAATATGGCGTCACCGCGCTTTGTTTGTACGATCGTCGCCTCTTCGATGACGAGGTCCTCTGTGGTGCGGTGCGCAACCACGCGGTCGTGCGCGTCGGCGGCCAGACTTGCTGCAACGCACTGCACGCGCCCGGCGTCGGTAGCCAGTTCACTCCGTCGCCGACCCTCGACGGCCTGTTCGACGACATCGCCCACGTCGAGACGATCCTCGCGCGACACGGCGTCACGTCTCACGCTGCTTTGACCACCCAGCCAGGCGGCGCGCGCCAGCCGGCCGACCTCTCGTTCCTGGTCACTTGCTGCGCTTGTGGCGACATCCGCGCGCCGGAAGGTCCCGACCGAATGGACGCCGACTCGCCCGGCAACTGGCTGCGCACCTGGCGCTTCCTGACCAAATACGTCGGCGCCACGATCAGCCACGGCTACTGCCCGACGTGCTACCAGGCCGCCGTCGAGGTGCTTCAAGCCGAGCCGCCCCGATAGCCTCGCGTAGAACTAGAGCTGCTCGGTCGACCGAATCGGCGCGTCGATCCCCGTGGGAATCCTCGCGATACGGAGGCGCTCATCGACCGGGTGCGCCGGCGGAGGTCGCCGCCGCCGGCAGCGCCACTGGCGCAGGGCCGAGTAGCCCCAGTCGGTCCTCGAATACCGACGCCGGCCAGCCCCTCCTTGTACCCCGAGCGTGCAGCCGGCGCTTCAGAGCGAGGTCAAAGAGCAGCGGGTTGACGCCGTACAGCTCGACCAGCGGCTCGATATCGGCCTCGTCGAGCAGACCGAGATCCGCCATCTGCGAGGGCTGGATGAGGAAGTTGATCGCCGGCAGCGGGTAGTCCGAACCGTTGACCAACCGCTCGTGTAGGTCGGTGCGGGCGAGCAGCACCGGCAGCACCTCCTCGGCGCGCTGGCGGAGCACGGTCGCTGACAGCTCGCCGTACAGAAGACCCTGCCACTGCGGCTCCGCCATCAAGCGCAAGAAGAGCTGGAAGCTCGATACGAGCGGCCGGGCCGCGTCGTCGAGATCCAGCGACGTGCCGCGGCTGGCGCAGTGGGCGACGATGACGCGCACCCCTCGGCGCAGGGCCGCGCGCAGTCGCAGCGGGTTGCCCAGCTCCTGGGCGTCCTCGCCATCGACGGCCTTCTCCTCGCCGGCGTGGCTGAGCAGCACGAGGCCCAGAGCTCGCATCTTGTCGTAGTAGGGGACGCAGCGCGGGTCGAGCGGGTCGATGCGCATCGCGTTCGGCAGCCACTTTACCATGCGACCACCCGCCCCGGCCCAGCGCTCCAGCTCGGCGAGCGCGTCAGCGCGGTAGGGGTGGATCGACATCACTGGCACGAAGATGTCGGGCATCGCCTTGGCGGCGGCGAAGACCCAGGCGTTGGGCACATGGAAGGTCGAGTGGTCGGGGTCGGGCGCGCCGGCGTCGTCGTGGGCCTGGTCGAAGGCCAACAGCGCGTGGCGACCGTGGCGCGGCGTATTGCGTACCAGCGCCGCGAGGCGGGCGAGGTAGGCGCGATCGGCGTGATCGAGGTCGTCGACCCCCGCCGCGCTGAGGTAGACCGCGAACTTGAGACGGCGGATCGGGCTGAGCCACGACCGCATCTCGGGGTGCACCGTCGCGCCGCTGTCGTCGGTGCCCAGTCCCGCCACGTGGGTGTGGTGGTCGAGGGTTCGGGCGGGATCGAGGCCCGCGACCGCCTCGCGCACGAGCCCGCGGGCGGCGGGGCTGAGGCTCTGGTCGTAGCGGTCGGGGGAGGCGCGGAAGTCACCGCCGACCCAGCCCACCAACCCGCAGCCAGCCCACCCCAGCGCGGCCGCGACGACGGCTGTGACCAACGCGACGCGACCGAGACGGCGCCTGACCGCCCCGTCCCGCCGCGTGTCCGCTGCGGCCCTTGCTTCGCCTGGGCCGCTCACCCGCCTAGTTCCGGGCATTTCAAGACGCACAATGGCGGGATGTCGCAGGTGGCGAGCTGGTCGATCGGGCAGGCGGCCAGGGCGCATGCGAGGAACGCGCCAGTCTTCTCGCTGTGCTTCTCGTTGGTCGGCTGCAGACACGGTACCGGGCAGGTCTGATCGCTTGGTGGGCAGGCGCCGAGGCACTTCAGCGCGTCGGCGCAGGTCGCCTCGCCGTGACCGCCGACGCAGACCGACAGCGGCAGGGCACACTTCTCCATAAGGCACTTGTACAGCGCGCCGAGCTCGGCCTCGCCGCCCTTGTCGAAGTCCTCAAACTCGGTGGCGCACTTCGCGGAGGTGCAGTCGGTGACCGCATCCACCTGGTCGCCCTCGGCGTCGTTGATCTCGTCCGTGCAGGTGAGCTTGGGCACGGCCATCCCCGGCTTCCACGTCTTCTTGTTGATCAGGCAGGTCAGCGCCTCGTAGCAGTTTGGGCCCTCGGGGGCCGCGTCCGCGCCGCCGTCGAGCTCGCCATCCGAGGTGCCGCCCGTGTCCGCCGTGGCCACGTCGACAGCCGCCGCGTCAGCCGCCGCGTCAGCCGCCGCGTCAGCCGCCGCGTCAGCCGCCAGCGTCGCGTCGGAACCAGCCGCCGTCGCGTCGGTCTGGGCGAACTGGTTCGACTCGGGAATGTCGCTGCCGCAAGCGCTCAGCGCGCTGCACGCGATGGCCGCTACGACGACGCTCCAGGATTGGCGGATGCGCCTGCGCGATGTGGCATGCATGTTCGTCTCCATGGCGAGGACCGCTCGGCTCGGCTCGGTTACCAATCTTAGAAGGTCCACTCGCCGAAGACCTTCGCCTTGAACGCCTCGAGGTCGGCCTCGCGCGGCTGGGTTGTCCCCTTGAGCATTTCGGCGATGCGGTGGTTCATCGCGGCAAGGCGATGGGCGAGCGCGGCGGCGATGCTGGCGACCAGCTGCAGTGTGGCGGGGTCACCGGCCTTCATCCGGCGGCGCAGGTCCTCGTCGTCGAGAATTCGCACCTCCACCTGCGTGACCGCCATGGCAGACGCGCTCGGCAGATTGCCGGTGAGCAGCTCGACCTCGCCCAAGATCGCTGGCGCTTCGATCTTTGCGAGCTCGCCTGTGTCACCGTTGCGGCGGATCACGACGCTGACGCAGCCCGTGACGATCAGGAACAGCCGGCCCGAAGCGCTGCCTTGCTCGATGAGCGCCTCGCCCGCGGCGAATACGGCGGGCTCGCTTGCGCGCAGCAAGTCAGCGAGCTGGCCATCATCGAGGTGGGCAAGAGGCGGGAAGTCTCGCATGTCCATTTGAATCTCCAACGGTCCAGGTGCTTTCGTGGCTGAGAACGGCGCGTGCACGCCTCAGATGCCCCGCAGGACGGTCGCCTTGCCGACCTCGCGGATGGCGATGACGAACGCCGCGGTGCGCAGATCGAGGTCGCGATGCCGGGCGACGCGGCGCACCTCGTCGTAGGCCTTGCGCATCACTCGTTCGAGGCGGGTGTTGACCTCCTCCTCGTCCCAATAGTAGCGCTGCGTGTTTTGCACCCACTCGAAGTAGCTGACGGTCACGCCGCCCGCGTTCGCCAGGATGTCCGGCACCACGACGACGCCCTGGGAGACGAGCTTGTCGTGGGCGTCGGGGGTTGTCGGGCCGTTGGCTCCCTCGACGACCAGCTTCGCGCGCACGGTGTCGGCGTTGTCGGCGGTCAGCACGCCACCAAGTGCGGCCGGGATCAGCACGTCGACGTTCTTGGCGAAGAGCGCCTCGACCGTCGTCGGCGTGCCGGCGAAACCCTTGATCGAGCGCTCCGGGCTTGTGGCGACGTGTGCGGTCAGCGCCTCGGCGTTGAAGCCGGAATCGTCCTCAAGATATGCGGCGTGGTCGCCGACGGCGACGAGCTTGGCCCCCCAGCCGGCCAGGATGCGCGCCGCCCAGCTGCCGACGTTGCCGAAGCCTTGCATCGCGACCGTGGCCCCGTCGACTGAGCGGCCCATATCTTCAAGCGCCCACTTCGTGCACAGCGCCACGCCCCGACCGGTGGCTGCGTCGCGTCCCAGCGAGCCGTGCAGCGCCACCGGCTTGCCGGTCACCACACCGGGCTGGAAACCGTGGTAGCGGGAGAACTGATCCATGATCCACGCCATGGTCTGCGAGTTGGTGTTGACGTCCGGCGCGGGGATGTCGACGTCGGGACCGATCACCAGATGGATCTTGTCGACGAACTTGCGCGTCAGGCGCTCGAGCTCGCCGGCCGACAGGGTGCGCGGATCGACCTTGATACCTCCCTTGGCGCCGCCAAAGGGGACGCCCACTACGGCGGTCTTCCAGGTCATCAGGCTGGCGAGGCTAACTGCCTCGTCGAGGTCCACATGCGGGTGGTAGCGCAAGCCGCCCTTGAATGGTCCTCGCGCGTCGTTGTGCTGCACACGGAAGCCCTCGAAGACCTCGACGTGGCCGTCATCCATGACGATGGCGACCTCGACCTGAAGCCTGCGAGCGGGGGTCACCAGCAGGCGTTCGATGTTGGCGGTGAGGTCCATGGTGCGCGCGGCACGGTCGAAGTAGCGCAGGGAATCGTCGAGGTGGCTCATCGTGGCTCCTGGGAGGTGGTGGCCGGCGACCTTGGCGCCATGGTTGCAGACTTACGGACTTGTGAAAAGCGCGCGCCGCGCGCAATTGGCTGCGATCGAGGCGACGCGCCGGCGGCATCCGTTCCTGGCGTCAATCGCCCCCGTCTGCCACAATCGCCGCCGCCATGAAGCCCCCCCATACGCCCTGGTCCAGCCTTGTTCACCGCGCCAGCCGCGCGTCGTCGCTGTCGCACGCGGCGGCGCTCGTCTGCCTGGGCAGTCTCCTTGGCTGCGCCACGTCGCCGGCCGCAGTGGACGCCGGGTCCCAAGGCGTGTTCGCGTCTGACACCGCCTCCGACAGCGCGCCTGATGTCGAGACCGCGGCCGACGTCGTCTCCGAGACCGAGCCGGGCGTCGACGCCGTGGCGGACACTGCTGTCGCTGCCGATGCCGCCGCCGAGACCATCGACCTGCCAGACCCCGTCAGCTTCGTCGTCGCCGCCATCGCCGATCCGCACATCACCGGCGTCGGCGAGCGCCTCGACCGCCTCGACGCCGCGGTGTCGTGGATCAACGCCGAGGCGACGTCGCGCCACATTGAGGTCGTGCTCATCCTCGGCGACATTGGCTGGGGCTCGGGCGTGCAGCTGGCGCGCGACTCGCTCGACCAGCTCGCCGTCCCGTGGGTGCCGGTGATCGGCGACAACGAGGTCCATGGTGGCAGCGAGGAGGCCTTCGACGCGGTCTTCGGTCCCGTTCTTGACGGCCTGGGCGCCCACTTCGACGCCGTCAGCCGGATGCCCGCGCAGGTCA
>CALGHC010000559.1 GCA_937915965.1 uncultured Myxococcales bacterium | reverse complement strand
CGCGCCGAACGACGCGCGGCGCTGCAGATCCTCGTCGCCGAGCTGGGCTGGCTGCGTGCCTTGCGCCTGGGGGGGCTGTCGGTCCGTCCCGGGGCCGCGCAGGCGCCGTTTTCTCACCTGCCAGTCGCCGCTGACGGCCGCGAGCGCGAGAGCCGCGCCCAGGCGGGTGCCGCCATCGCTCTCTACCGCGTCCTGGCCGCCCGGCTGGGGCGTGAACGTGCTCTCGCCCTCACCGGTCGCGTCGTCGACGCGGGGGCGCGCGCCTTCCTCGCTCGCCAACTGGGCGATCTCGACGCGGCGGCCTTCGCTGCCCTCGACGCCGACGCACGCGGCGAACGGGCCCGCGGCTGGATCGGCGCGTTTTTCACCGCCACCGCCTGCCTCAACACGGTCGCCAGCGACGAGGTCCGCTTTACCGTTCATGCGTGCGCCCTGGTTCGCCTCTGCCGGGCTGCCGGCCACCCCGAGCTCGCGCCGGTCTTTTGCAGGGCTGACGCGGCGTTCTTCGCCAGCCGCCGCCCGCCCGTCGCCCTCGAGCGCCCACAGACCATCGCCGCCGGCGACCCAACCTGCGACTTTCGTTTGCGTCTCTCGCCTCCCGGCGGGTCCTCCTCTTGACGCTCGCGGCGCCGCCGCCCTACCGTCGCGGCTGTTCTCGACACCCGTCGCGCTCCGATTCGAAGTGTGACGCTTGACTCCGTTCCCAGAGGCCCCGCCGATGTCCAATCCCCAGCAGCCCGCCGACTCGACCCAAGCCGACTCGGAGATCGTCGTCTACCCGACCAAGGCGTCGATCTCGGCGCGCGCGCACGTCGGCAGCATGGAGGAGTACGAGCGCCTCTACCGCGAGTCCCTCGATGACCCGACGGCTTTTTGGGGCGAACAGGCGAAGCGGATCTCGTGGTTCCACCCCTGGTCGACGGTGCTCGACGCCGATTACGAAGCGGTGGATTTTTCCTGGTATGGCGGCGGGCGCCTCAACGCGTCCTACAACTGCGTCGACCGCCACCTGGCCGAACGCGCTGACAAAACGGCGATCATCTGGGCCAAGGACGAACCCGGCGAGTACGAACATGTCAGCTATCGCGAGCTCAAGCACCAGGTCTGTCGGATCGCCAACGTCCTGATCGCCAGCGGCGTGCGCAAGGGCGACCGGGTGTGCTTGTACATGACCATGATCCCCGAGCTTGCCTACACCATGCTCGCTTGCGCGCGCATCGGCGCGGTGCACTCCGTCGTCTTCGGGGGCTTCTCTGCCGAGGCGCTGCGCGACCGCATCGTCGACGCCGGCTGCCGCGTCGTCGTCACCGCCAACGAGGGCCTGCGTGGTGGCAAACGCGTGCCGCTGAAGACCACCGTAGACCGCGCCATCGAGGGGACCCCGCTCGTCGACACCGTGCTGGTCGCGCGCCGCACCGACGCCGAGGTCGCCATGGTCGCCGGCCGCGACGTCTGGCTGGATGAGGCATGCGCAGCCCAGCGTTCGACCTGCCCGACCGAGTGGATGGCCGCCGAGGACCCGCTGTTCATCCTCTACACCTCTGGATCGACCGGCCAGCCCAAGGGCGTGCTGCACACCACCGGTGGCTACCTCGTCTATGCAGCGATGACGCACGAGATGGTCTTCGACATCCACGAGGACGACGTCTACTGCTGCGCTGCCGACATCGGCTGGGTCACCGGCCACAGCTACATCCTCTACGGGCCGCTGGCCAACGGCGCGACGACCGTGATGTTCGAGTCGACCCCGACCTACCCCGATGCCGGGCGCTACTGGCAGCTTGTCGACGACCTGCAGGTGAGCGTCTTCTACACGGCGCCGACCGCGCTTCGCGCCATCGCCCAGGCCGGCGATGGCTGGGTCAATCGCCACGAGAGGACCAGCCTGCGGGTGCTCGGCAGCGTCGGCGAGCCCATCAACCCGGAGGTCTGGCGCTGGTATCACGACGTCGTCGGCGGCGGTCGCGCCGCCGTCGTCGACACCTGGTGGCAGACCGAGACCGGCGGCATCCTGATCACGCCGCTGCCTGGCGCCACGCCGACCAAGCCCGGCTCGGCGACGCTCCCCTTCTTTGGCATCAAGCCGGTGCTCGTCGACGCCGAGACCGGCCGTGTGCTGGAAGGAAACGGGGTGAGCGGCGCCCTGTGCCTCGGCGCGCCCTGGCCCGGCCAGGCGCGCACGGTCTATGGCGATCACGGGCGATTTCGCGACACCTATTTTGTGCAGTACCCGGGCTACTACTTCACCGGTGACGGCTGCCGCCGGGACGACGACGGCTACTACTGGATCACCGGCCGAATCGACGATGTGCTCAACGTCTCGGGCCACCGCCTTGGCACCGCCGAGATCGAGAGCGCCCTGGTTGCCCATGAGGCGGTCGCCGAGGCAGCGGTCGTCGGCTTTCCGCACGCCGTCAAGGGAACTGGCGTCTACGCCTACGTTGTCCTGACCGACGACCATGCCGGTCGAGGTGGCAGCGAGCTCGAGGGCGCGCTCAAGGAGAAGGTCCGCGAGGTCATCGGCCGTTTCGCCGCGCCGGACGTCATCCACATCGCCCGCGGCGTGCCCAAGACCCGCAGCGGCAAGATCATGCGGCGGATCCTGCGCAAGATCGCAGCGGGCGAGTTCGACGAGCTGGGTGACGTCTCGACCCTCGCCGATCCCGGGGTTGTCGACGCTCTCGTCGCACAGGTCAAAGCCCGCCCCTAGGTCCTGACCGATCGGTCAGGTCTTGGCAGGCGCGCGAGGCCATCTCCCGTCGCGTATGCTCCCGTCAGGTATCGGCGGGGATCTCCATGGTCGCGTGCACCGTCCCGTCGCCGTCGACCGCCTCGCAGATGAGCTTGTGATCGGGGGTCGTCACGACCCGCACCCGGCCGTAGACGTTGGGGTCCGTGGCGACCTGGTACCAGTGATTCCACAGGGCCTCGGGCGTCGTTTGTACGATGTCGGGCAGCTCGATGACGACGTTCATCAGCGATGACTGGTTCTGATCGAGGGCGGCCGCCATGAAGACCGCAGGGCAGTCCGAACCGGCCGTTCGCATCGCCGCGATGTGGGCGTCGCCGGTGAGGAAGAGCAGGTTCTTGACCTCGCCTTTGGCGTGAAGGTCGAGGATGCGCTGGCGCTCGGTGGGAAAGCCGGCGTAGCTGTCGGCCCCGGCCTCGGCGATGAGCGCGACGCCGATGTCGAGTCCGACCTGCAAGAAGATGTCGTGGGTCGG
>CALGHC010000558.1 GCA_937915965.1 uncultured Myxococcales bacterium | reverse complement strand
GCGCCAACCGTTGCAGGTCGACGAGCCGCTCGATGTCCTCGTGGCCCCCCACGTTGATCACCGTGCCGCCGGCGATGGCCCGGGCCGCCGGGGCCTGGAGGGCCTGGAGGCAGCCGATCAGATCTTCAGGTCTCAGGACCTCGTTGAGTCGCAGATACATCTCACGGTCTCCATGGTTGGTGGGCGGACCGGTCCGGGCGAGCGGAGAGCGCGCCTTCGATGCCGACAGCGGCGTCGATGTCGGGCGAGCGCTCGGCGTCCGCAACGAGCCTCGCCAGGGCAGCCACGCTGCCTGCGCCGACCTTGCCCGACTTGTCGCTTGGTTGCCAGCACAACTCCCGATCTCCGCGAGGATCCACGTCTGCCAGCTTCTGGCCCTGCTGGACCCGCACGCCGTTGAGCTTCAGACCGCGCACTACGCCGCCAATGAGGCTGAGCGCGACGGTGCCGCCGACGAAAGCGACGATCTCGCCGGGTTTGACCGCGTCGCCGATCTCGCACACCCGCATGACGATGCCCGCCGTCGGACTGCGCACCACGCGCGCCTCGTCGACGCCAGCGACTGCGCCCGGGATGCCTGTGTGTGGCGCGGCGCTGCCGTCGAGGATCACCTCGCCCAGGTGCGGTCCTCGGTTTGTCTCGACGACCGCATGGCAGTGGACCCCGGCGACGTGACCCGGTCCCAGCCCGACCACGTACGGGGCGAGTTCGAGGTTCAGGTCGGCGCGAGAGACGCCGCGCATGCGGGCGTCGATCAGGGCGGCTGGCTTGAGCTCGACGCGCAGTTCCGCCTCGCCCACGCTCCACACGGCGACCTCGCCGCAGATCAGGGCCTCGTCCAGGCTACGCCGATCGACGACGTGGCGGCCGTGTACGCCGTCGACTGACCACACCCCGTGAATCACCGCCGAGGCGAACGCGACCGGCATGCGCAGCGCGGTCGGCCACGGCCTCTCGATCACGACCACCTGACAGCCGGCGCGATGCAGCGCCACGGCGACGCCGCTGCCCAGGTCACCGCCACCGCGCACAAAGACGGGCGAGGGAAGGATGGCGCGGGCAGTTGAGGCGCTCGCATCGAAACGAGCGATGTCTTTCTCTGCCACGTCTTTCTCTTCCAATTGTTCCAATGGGTTCCCTTACGACAGCCCGTCGGCGCTCGCCAACCAGCTCATGATGCCCCGGAACTGACCCTCGCCGTCCAACCCAGCCTCGGCGAGCACCCGGTGGCCCTGGCCGCTGCCGAGGAAGTGACTACCGCGGAAGGGGTAGAGGCTCGCCTGGCGGCCGCGCTCCGACGTCACCCAACGATAGAGGGTGGGCAAGGTAAAGTCGGTGATGCCCATCGCCTGCCGGGCCTGCGCCTCGGGGAAGATCTCCGCCTGTTCGTCGGCAGAGTTCAGGTCGAAGAGCTCGGCGCTGGCGACGTAGTACACGTCGAGCTCGATGCCGGCGGACCTCAAACGCGGCAACGTCTCCTCGACAAATGCGTAGGCGACGGCGCTGCCCTGCAATACCAGCGTCCCCGACGAAGGGCCGTGGGCGGCACGCAGGCGATAGACGCCCTTGCGGGCGGCGCTGGCGGGGGCGAGGCCGAGCTGTTCGCGGTCGAGGACGTGCTCGGCGGGGCGGGTGACAAAGGGGGCGATGACGGCGGGCCTGGCGACCAGCGCCGCGCTGACGAGCGGCCACATCTCCTGGGGCTCCCAAGGGGTGAGGGTGACCAGGGTGCCGCGCGGGTAGTTCTCCTGGAGCAGCTGCAGGGGCTGCGGATCGGCGTGAGTCGGACCGTCCTCGCCGGTCTTGAGGCCGGCGTGTGCACAGATCAGGAAGTACGGCCGGAACGGCCCGGGGTCGACCTCCTGGCGTGCCTGGTTGCCGATCGCGTGCAAGCGCGAGGCGATGTGACCCAGCGGCGCGATGAACGCGCCGTACGATGAGCCAGCGCCGACGTGCGCGCCGAAGGTCGACAGCCCGCCGAGGATGCCGCACATCGCGTCCTCGCAGATGCCGCCCAGCGACAGCAAGCGCGCGCCGGGGTTGCCCTGTGCGTTCCAGAATCCAGCGGGAAAGCCGTCGGCGCACACCGAGATGCTCGTCGAACCGAGCAGGTCGGCGGCACCGGCGAGGATCGCGCCGCCGCTCTCTTGATTGAGGTGCAACAACACCTTGCCCAGGGCGCCGCGCAGGGTCTCGTCGATGCCGGCGGCGAGGGCCAACATCGGCGGGGTGGTCGAAGCGCCCGCCGCGGCGGCCTCGTAGAGCGCCTCGATCTGCGGCGCGCCCTCGCGGGGCTGCAGGGCAGCGGCGTCGACACGCTCGCGAGCGAGGCGCAGGCGGGCGGCGAAGAAGTCGGCCATGGGACGGCGGCGGCCCTCGATTGCGCGGCGGATCGCGGTGAGGGCCTCCCACAGGCAGTCCTCCATGACGCCGTCGGTCTGGTCCAGGCGACAGGCGCGCTGGGGCACGGCACAGCCGGGCAGGTGCAGGGAACCGACGGCCGCTTCGAGGGGAGCGAGGGCGTCGTAAAAGGCCTGCGAGCACAGCTTGTGGCCCGCGCCGTGGGACTTCCGCCCTTCGATGCCGTATCGCCACCCCTTGACCGTCCGGTAGACGATGCAGGTGGGCTGGCCGTTGGCGATGGTCGCGACGCGGCGCTGGGCCGCGGCGATCTGTTGGAAGTCGAAGCCGTCAGCGACGTAGATCACATTCCAGTCGTTGAGATAGGCCAACTCCATGGGGTTCCACTGGACGTAGTCGCCCGGCTGATCGCCCTCGCGGCAGACGCGGTCGGAGTCGATCGACGACTGGTTCCAGTCGAGGTGCATGACGACGTTGCCAAGCGACGCCGTGCCCGCCGCCGCCATCGCCTCGGCGACCCGGCCGGGCGTCATGCCGCCTTCGCCCTCGATGATGTGCACGGTCGGCGCGTCGGCGCCGTACAGATCGGCAGCTCCCCAGGCCAGGCCGACGGACGCGGCCACGCCGACCCCCGAAGCGCCGGTGGCGAGACGCACAAAGGGCGTCGAGGGCGTCGGATGACCGTCGAGGGCCTTGGCTTCGAGGCTGGCAAAGAGGCGCGTATCGCTGATCGGGTTGTGACGGAAGCCGAGCAGGTCCTCGAGGCGCAGCTGCTGACGGGTCTGGGTCGGCAGCAGGTCGGCATCGGCGACCCGGGCCACCTCGTTGCGCAGGGCCGAGATCGCGTAGAGCCCGAGGGCCTTGTGCCCAGCGGCGAATGACAGGATGTCGGCATCGCGGCGCTTGGGATCGCGCAGGTCGTAGCGCATCGTCTCGAAGACGATCATCGAGACGAATCGCCCCGCCGAGATCGAACCGCCCGGATGCCCGGATGTCGGCACGTAGTTGAACATCACGGCGACCAGGGACCGGTAGAAGAGGTCGAGGTCTTCGAAGAACGCCAACTCCACCGTGGTCAACGGCGCGGGCGCGCGGGCGAGGTCGGCGGCGGCGAGCTCGGCGGCGACGTCGACGTAGACGGCGCGGCGTGGTGCTAGGGCGAATGTCATGGTGAGCTCCGTGGCGGCGCCCGCACGGCCCGGGTCCCGAGCGGCGGGGTGCGGCTATGCGTGGCGGCCTTCGCTGTTCTCGCTGGCCTCGCTGGTCTGGCCAGTCTGGCCAGTCCGGCTAGTACAGGTGCCGACCTTCGGCAACAAAGGCCTCGAAACCGCTGCGATCGTCGGCGGCGGCAGCGAGCCGTCGCGCCGCCTCTTCGAGATCTTCGAGTCCCGTGGCGATCGAGACGCGCAGGTAGTGCATCCCCTGCGAGCCGATTCGACCGAAGGACTTTCGGTCCATGGTCGCGACCTTGTAACCAAAGAGCAGATACATCTGCAACAAGGTCGCCGGGCTCGTCCGTGCCTGCACGTCAGCTGGCAGCCCGTGCCAGGCGTCGACCGCGCCGATCCGCTCGCAGACCCCGCCGACGTTGGGGAAGACGTAGAACGCGCCGCGCGGCAGCTGGCAGCTCACGCCGTCGATGGCGTTCAGGGCGGCGACGAAGACGTCACGTCGATGCTGAAAGGCGGCCGCCATCTCGCGCTGGATCGGCTTAGAGAGCGGCGACTCGATGGCCACCCGCGCACCCTCTTGGTTGTACGCCGGGATGCAGCTGAAGTAGTTGATATTCAAGTTCTTGAACACCTGCGCCTCGCCCAGGGTAGGGAAGGCCGCCCAGCCGACGCGACCACCGGTCCAGCAGTAGCCCTTCGACACGCCGCTGGCGACGATGGTCTTGTCGGCCATGCCGTGCGCCGAGGCGATCGAGCGGTGCACCGCGCCGTCGAAGAGGATGTCCTCGTAGACCTCGTCGGAGTAGACCCGCACGTCCTTGGGCGCCTTGCGCAGGATCACCTCGGCGATGTCCTCGAGCTGGTCCATCGAGGCGACGCCGCCGGTCGGGTTGGACGGAAAGTTGATATAGATGATGCGGGTGCGCTCGCTGATCAGCGGCTCGAGCTCCGCGCCGGTGAAGGCAAACCCCTTCGCCTCATCGAGGTGCAGCGGCACCGCGGTGGCCTGCACATAGGGGATGAAGCTCTCGTAGATGGGAAAGCCGGGCGAGGGGTAGATGATCTCGTCACCGGGGTTCGTGTAGGTCTGCTGGCACAGGCCGATCGGCGGCTTGGCTCCCGGGAAGACGACGACGTGGTCGGGGGTGACCGCGAGGCCGCGGCTCTCGGAGAGCTGGCGGGCGACGGCGGCGCGCAAGGGCAGGATGCCCTGGGGATCATTGTAGTGGGTGTTGTCGAGGTCGAGCTGGCGTTTGACCTCGGCGCGGATGTGCTCGGGTACGGCGAAGTCGGGTTCGCCGAGGTTGCACTTGATGACCCTGTGGCCGGCGTCTTCGATCTCACGGATATAGGGTCCAATCTTGAACGCGTTCTCGGTGTCGATGCGGCTGGCGCGATCGGAATAGAGGGCCATGTCCTGCTTCTCCTGGCGTCGTCGGTCGCTCCGCGCTTGCGGCTGCCGTGGCCGTTGTGCTGTGCGATGAATCGCGCGCACTGTCAATCGCTGCGGCACGGACGCCGTGGTTGCGTCCCGCCGCGGTCACTCCGGTTTCGGCCGGGAACGCGATGCTGCGGCTATGCTAGCCCCCCTGGGGTGCAAGGCAAGGCAGGAGTGGCTACCCTCGGACCATGAGAGCTGTATCGGTCCTGGCCAACCTCGCTGCCCTGATCGCGCTGACAAGCGCGTGCGGCGTCGCGGCAGGGGACGCCGACGACGCGGCGGACGCTGGTGGCGATGCGGCGGGGGCCGACGCCACGGTCGTCGACGAGGCCGGCGCACG
>CALGHC010000557.1 GCA_937915965.1 uncultured Myxococcales bacterium | reverse complement strand
CTTGAAGTTCAAGGGCAACGGGGTATTTTCGGTTTTTTGGGCGATCGATCCGGGCGAAGGACCCGCAGGCCATGCGATCGGGGCGGGTCTCGCGACAATGAAGGTCAGTGACTGGCCGGGAGAGCTTCGGCCTCAACCGCGGCACGGACGACGGCCCACGCGCGATCAACCGTAACCAACAAATAGGCGTGGTCCAGGGCGGCGAGCGCGAGGTAGCGAGCTGCCTTGGGATGGCCGGCGGCAAGTTCAAACTCGGCGAGGCGGACGATCGGCAAGCCGGCGGTCCTGTCAATCGCGACCTCGAACGCAACAGCCGATCGCTCGGCGCTCGCCGCCTCAAGGGCGTCGGCGCGGGTCGCGACGAGGGCAAGGTACTGCCGACGGATGGCGACCGCGTGGGCGCCGCTGGTCCATTCGAGCGCCGCCAACGTGTCGAGCAAAGCGTGCGCCCCACTACCGCCGAGATGGGCCAGGGCCGGCCGAGCAAAAGCGAGAACAGCCACCGGGTCCTCGCCCGCGAGAAAACGAGCGTAGGCGAGATTGTTGCGGGCGATGGGATCGTGGGGCAGGCGCTCCTGCTCGGTCCGATTGGCGGCGAGGCCAAGGTCGCCGGCACCCAAGGCGGCGAGATCATCGAGAGCGACGCGTGCGATCCAGGCGCGCCGTTCGGCGTCGCCAAGGCGCGCAAACAGGTCACGCACGAATCCGGCGAGGCGCGTGCGCTCGCTCTCGTCGAGTGCCCAGGCACGGCCGGCTGCTGCCCCGACAAAACGGATGACGATGCGGCGTCGAGCGCCAGCCAGGATGTCTGCGAGGCGACCGATACCATCGGGGTCAACGGCCAGACCGACGGCGATAGCCAGATCGCCAAGGTCGGCCACGCTCGCGGCGTCGATGGGACGGGCGCGCAGGCAATCGTCGATCCGGCCGCTGCGCCGCAGCCAAAGGGACCGGCAGGCCAGCACGGCGGCGGGCGCGTCTGCAAGCGCAGCCCGCTTCAGGGCCTCGCGGGCCGCACCGGCGCGACGCAGGCGCACCGCGAGATCGAGGACTTCGTCCCAGACCCGCCATCCCTCATCGGCGATTGTGGCGAGCGAGGTCGCCCGTTCAAGAGCCCGTTCGTCGCCCGCAGCGAGGGCCAGTCCAACCGTCGCGAGGGTGGCGGCACGAGACAATCTGGCGTCCGGGTGGGCGTTCAGCCACTTCAAGCCGCGGACATCCCAAGAATCCACCAGCCGCAGCGCGTCCTCGAGATTGGCAGGAGGATCGCCGCTTGCCGCGATGGCGGCCGCGACCGGTCGACCGGGCTCCTCGGAGCGCAGCGTGGCCGCCAGGCGCTGCGCTGCCTCCAACCTGCCGGACTGGACGAGACGCACGACGATCAGATCGCCTGGGGTACCAACCTCGCCTGCCAGCGGTACGCCGTCGCCGCGGGCGCCGCGGATCACGTGCCGCGCAAGACGCACGAGGGCATCGTCGTCGCCGACCGCGGTGGTCACCTGCAACAGCTTCTCAAGCGCCACCCGTTCGGCTCGGTGATGCCGGGTCGACGCCAACTTGAAACCGGCCGGCGGCAACACCGGACCATCGGGCGGGATACGGTCCATTGCGGCGCGGGCGAGGTCGGCGCGACCCTGCTGGACCAGTCGCCAGGCAAGTTCGATGGCCGCTGTGACGTCTCGCCCACCATCGAGCCACCGATCGAGCAGAGTCGCCAACCGGGTCGCGGTGTCCGTCGGCGCGACCGTGCCCGCTGCGAGGTCGCCGTCGCCCTCGTGAGTGGTTGCCTCGGGGAAGCCCAACCCGAGCACCGCCGCGGCGGCCTGCGCAGCGCCGCTGAGTTCATCAGGCCGACACTGCAGAGGCTCTTGACCGAGCAACTTCGCCGCGCCATCCAGGTCGC
The DNA here is from genome assembly GCA_937915965.1 of uncultured Myxococcales bacterium. Lineage (GTDB taxonomy): Bacteria > Myxococcota_A > UBA9042 > UBA9042 > UBA9042 > CALGHC01. The sequence continues at coordinate 3,411 of CALGHC010000557.1, read as the reverse complement.
CGCGGTGGACTCGAACGCCGACAAGAGCGTGGCGCAGGCCGGCGTGGTTGTGTGCGAGCGACTCCAGGGCGCGAACGAACCGAACCATCGCCGCGCCGGCGCGCTGGGCGTCGTCGCCATGATCGAGCACGACGCCCAGACCGAACGTCAGCCACCAGGCCTCGCTCCGAGTCGACACCCCCTCCTCCAAGAAATAGCGAACGAATACGGGGGCGCCGCCCTGGCGAATCGCGTCACGAACCAAGGGGGCAAATTTGTCCGCCGGCCACTCGCCGCGGCCGAGCCGGTGAGCCGCCGCGACCAAGAGCGTCGACGCGCCGGCCGGATCGCCGCCAGCGAGTTTGGCCCGAGCAGCGACCCTCCATAGCGAACCAGCCTCAGGCACGATCTCAAGAAGCCGTTGGCTCCAGTCGGCGAGCAGCCCCCATTCTTCGCTGAACTCCAGCTCGTCGACGAGGCAGGATATGGGGCTTGGGCTACCGTTGGTGTCGGCGCCGCGCGCCCAACCGCGCAGGCCCGTGTCGGTCAGAACCGCCGCGAATGTCTGTCGCCAGAGGGTGCGAGCCCGCTCCTGATCGCCCGCTTGCCAGGCCATCCGACCCTCCTCGCAAAGGCGCAGCGGATCCTGATCGGCGAGGTCGGTAGCCAGCGTCGCGAGCGCGAGGGCATCGGCGGCAAAGCCGCGCCATGCCATCGCGTGGGCCGCGAACGACGAGGCCGCTTCGCGATCGAGGGAGCGGCCGGTAAAGAGACGTACCAGGGCCAGAGCCTCGCCGCGGGCGGTCGGGTCGCGCGTCGCGGCAAGGGACAACCGCAACGTGTCATTGCGCGGCGTGCTCGCCAACAGGCTGCGCCCCAACCGGATCTGCCCCTGTGCGCCGCCGGCCGGTTCGTCCGAGGCGAGCACATCGGCCGCGACAGCGCGGGCCTCGGCGGTTGCGCCCACGTGCAGCAGCCATTCGAGTTCGGTCCCGGAGTTCAGGGCGCCAAGGCTGCGCAGCCTGCGGAACGAGGCGAGGACAGCGTCGCGATCACCCAGCCGACCAGCGATCTGCAGACGGAGGCGCTCGGCCTGGCGATCGGCGTTCGGGAGGGCGTCGATCGCTGCGAGAAGCGAGGGCAAGCGCCGCGCCTGGGCCGCGGCGGCGATGACAAGTTCGAGGTCACCATCGTCGGCGCCACCGCGCAACATGGCGCCAAAGTGACCGTCGAGGTCGTCTGGATTGCCGTTGCGCAAGCGGTTGCGAATCAGGCGCGAGCGTAGGGTCATGTCCGCAGGCGCGGCGCCGACCGCCGCTTCAATAAACGGCGCAGCCCGGTCCCAAAGACCGGCGTCTTCGAGCAGCTCGGCGGCGCCGGCGCTCGCGCGCCAGCTGCCTCGGCCCACCCGGACGGTCTCCTGTAGAACGCCGACCGCCTCGTTGACCCGATTGCAGGCGAGCAGGGCCATCGCGTGCCGCCGCATGTCATCGAATGGCCGCGGCGGACCGGCGCCGCGCTCGTAGACAGCCACCGACAACTTCGAAAACCCCGCGGCCAGGAGCTGTCTGGCGACAAAGAGGTGACGCTTGAGCTCCACCTGATCGCGGGTGACCACGGCGACCATGGCCTGTGCTGCGCCGCGGTCGCCCCGGCTGGCAGCACATGCCAGACCGTGAACCACTGCACCCTGAAACACCGCCTGCTTGCGGTCAGCGACGAGGCCGGCCGCCCAGCGCAGGACCAGGTCGCACAACCCCAATGCGCGGGCTGCTTCCAGCGCGGTGACCCGCAGGGTCGGTTCTAGGTCAGTGCCGGCGAATACCTCCTGAAGGTCGGCTCGAGCCTTGTCCGGCCGGCCCTGTGCGATCCACGCTTCGGCCCGCACGATGGCGCGGCGAAGGCGCGCGGCCGGAGCCAGGTCGCCGGGCGGTGCGCGCTCCCGTGAAGTGTTCTTCAAGACGAGGTCGGCGGCGCCAGCGCGCGCGAGCTCGACAAGGGGGCGACCGCCAGAGCGAGTCGAATTCGGCACCGCCGCGCCATCCGAGCCCAGGCCGACTGCGAGCCAACCGCGAGCGAGCATTTCGTAGGGCCCCCGGAGCAAGGTCGCGCCAATACGCGCGGCCGCGGCAGGGTCGCCTCCAGGGGACAATCCTGTGACCTGCAACCATCTTTGCAGCAGATGGGGGTCGTTTCCCCGCGCCGCTTCGTGGACAAATGCGGACGGGTCCAACGAGCGCCCCTCGCCTAGCGCCAGGCGGCGCGCCCGGGCAAAAAGCACCAGCCCGTCGTCGATGCGTCTCTCGGCCATGTACACGCGGGTCAACGCGACCAGCGTGCGTGAGTCGACGAGCGGACTCGCCACAAGCAGCTCAAGGACCGGCCAGGCGACCTTGCGCCAGGCGGCGCGGGTACCCAGCCGCTCGACGAGTCGGTCGCGAGCAGCGATGACGTCGAAATCGCCAGCCTTGCCATTCAGGCCGCCGGGCGCACCAGCTCGGACGATCAGGGCCATCGCATAGCGGCGGACCAGAACGTCCGCGTCAACGGGCGGCGGCGAGCGACGCAGAAGCGTCTCGACCTGTTCATGCAGGGCATCGAGTTGACGGCTGCCGGTGGTCTCGGCGGCCAAGCGCAGCCAGCGCGCCGCGTCCGCGGACAATGGCCCCCGCCACAGACTTGCCAGCTGCCAGGCGATGGCGCTCCGATCGGCTGCGTGCTGCCATGCAGCCTCTGCGAGACGCCGCGCCTCGTCGACACGGTTGCGCTGGCGCGATGCTTCTGCCCGCAAGACCAGCAGCTCGGCGTCATTGGGCGTGTTGACTGCGAGCGCCTCGAGGATTGGCTCGGCGAGCTCGGGCAAGCGTACCTGGAGGAGCGCGGCGGCGAGAGCCAGGCGCGCGGCGGGTGTGTCGAACTCGGCGTTGTCTTCGCGTGCGATTCTAGCGACCTCGGCGCGCTGTTGGATCGCGGCGAGCGCCTGGACCAGGGCGACGCGCTCCACCGTGCCAGCGCCGGGCGCCCGCAGCGCGAGACCACGCAGCACCGCGACGGCGTACACATCCTTGGCGACCTGATCTTGCCGGGCCACCCTTCCTAGCGTGTCCGCGTCGAGGCCGGCGTTGGTGATCCGCTCGATCCAAGCTGAGCGCGGCGCAGAGCCGCGTTGCCGACGCGCGATCAGAAAGCCCGCGTCCCACACGGCTGCATCGCGCGGATGTTGGCCGACGAGCTCGCGCCACAGGGCGATCGCGACGTCGACGTTGCGGGCTTCCGCCATCGCGCTGAGCAGGCCAAGCAGCCAGTCAACTCGGGCGGGACGCCAAGCCTGTGCGCCCTGCGCGGCCGACGCGGTGACGCCGGCGGGCGCAGCAGCGGCAATTCTGGGCAGGGCGGTCGCCGGCGAATCCGTCCAGGGCGCCAGGACCGTGC
>CALGHC010000556.1 GCA_937915965.1 uncultured Myxococcales bacterium | reverse complement strand
CGCCGCCGCCCCGGTCCGCCGGCGGTCGCGCGCGGTCGGCGAGCGAGGCGACGTCGGCGAGGTCGAGCACGTCGCCGTCGGCGAAGAGGCACGCGCTCTTGAGTACGGTCTCGAGCTCGCGCACGTTGCCCGGCCACGGATAGCGCATCAGGATCTGCAGCGCGCGGGTGGTGATGCGCTCGATCTGACCGATGCCCGAGCTGCGGTTCTGGGCGAGGAAGTGCTCGACGAGCAGCGGGATGTCGTCGGTGCGCTCGCGCAGGGGCGGCACGCGCAGCTCGACCACCCGCAGACGGTAGAGCAGGTCCTCGCGAAAACCGCCCTCCTGAACCATCCGCTCCAGATCGCGGTGGGTCGCGGTCAGCACCCGCACCTCGACGGTGCGCACCCGACTGCCGCCCACCCGGACCAGCTCGCCGGTCTGCAGCACGCGAAGCAGCTTGACCTGCATCGCCAACGGCATCTCGCCGACCTCGTCGAGGAAGAGCGTGCCGCCGTGCGCGGTCTCGAAGAGGCCGCGACGCTCAGCGACTGCGCCGGTAAAGGCACCGCGCTCGTGACCAAAGAGTTCGCTTTCGAGCAGGTTCGCCGGCAGCGCGCCGCAGTTGACCGCGACAAAGGGGCCATCGTGGCGGCTACCGGTAAAGTGGATGGCGCGCGCGACCAGCTCCTTGCCGGTTCCCGATTCGCCGACGATGACGACCGGGAAGTCGTGAACCCGAACCCGATCCATCAGCGAGAAGAGGCGGTGCAGCTTGGGGCTCTCGCCTTTGATCTGGTTGTAGTCGCTGCGGCGTTCCAGATCGTGCCGCTGCGCGTCAAGAGCGGCGCGGGCGCTGGACAGCGCCTCCTCGGTGGTGCTGAGCTGTTCGCGCAGGCGGCCGTTGAGCGCCTCGATCTCCTGCTTGCTCGCCGTAAGTGCCTCGTCGCTGGCCCGGTAGCGCTCCAACAGGCGAGCCGTGTGGATCGCGATCGCCGCCTGGCCGGCCAGCGCCTCCAGCACCGAAGCATGTTCAGCGGTGAAGGCGCCCTCGGTGAAGCGGTTGTCGACATAGAGCACGCCGGTGGACCGGCCCTGCCACGCCAACGGGACACACAGGATCGACCGCAGATTGCCCGAATGAATGCTCGCTTGCGCCGCGTAGCGCGGGTCGCGGCGTGCGTCGATGGTCAAGGCGCGTTCGCCGCTCTCGAGGACCTCCAGGGCGATCGAGTGGCTGAGCTTGTGGGACGCCTTGCGCAGGTTCTCGCGGTCGATATTGCGGGCGATCGCGACGCGCAGCTCGGGCTCGTCGTCCGTCTCGGCGCGCTCGTCGAGGATCAGGAAGCCCCGCTCGGCGCCAGTGAGCATCGTGGCCGAGTCCATCAGGACCTCGAGCAGGCGGCTGAGATCATGCTCGCCAGCCAGGCGCCGATTGAGGGCAAGAACCGCGTTGAGGGCTGCGACATCGCGGATCACGGCGCCACCGCCGGCGAATCCGCCCGCGGACGAGCTCGCCGTGTCGCCAAGGGCCGCGATCAGGCGCAAGAGCGCGCGATCCCCGGCCCGCAGGGGGCCGTGCACAAAGCGTCGCGCGTGATCGCCAGGAAGCGAGGCTGCGATGCGGTCGAGTCGGTCGAGGCAGGCCCGAGCCAGCTCCGCGGCCTCGCGCCAGCGGCCAAGCTCAGCGAGCGCCCGCGCCCGGTCTGTGCCAATTCCGACGGCCATCAGCGGTTTGCCGCTGGGCACGCCCGCGGTCGCGGCGGCGAGCTCGGTGACTGCGGACTCAAGCGCCGCACTGCCCTCTGAACCGCCGGCGGCGCCGGACTCGCCCGCTCGAAACAGAAGACACTTCGCCGCGAGCCAGCGAGCCCGGGCCTCCAGTTCCGTGCTCTCCAGCTCGACCGCCCGGCGCAGACCGACGGCGGCAATATCGGCCGCGGCCTCACGGTCTCCGCGAGCAAGGGCGAGGTGGCCGCGTTCGATGTGGATCTCGAGGCGCTCGCTCTCGGCGCCTGCGTCGGCGAGGGCGGTGGCGGCGAGGGCGATGTGGGCAGCAGCGTCGGCCAGTTGACCGGCCGGACGCGCCAACTCGGCGAGCACCGCGTGTACGATCCCTTGCAGATAGATGTTGCCGGTCTCTTCGAGGGTCGCGAGCGCGGCGTCGAGATCTGCCTCGGCCGCGTCGCGATCGCCGAGCAGGGCAAGCAGGTTGCCGCGGTTGGTGCGTGAGCGCGCGACCGCGCCGGCGTCGCCCAGCAGCAGCGCCTCGGCCATCACCCGATCGTAGCCCGACAAGGCCCGGCCCAGATCACCAGCCTCGTGGTCCAAAACTGCGATATTCATTGTCATGTTCAGTACCCGTGCGCGGTCGCCCGCCTGCTCTGCGAGGGAGCGAGCCCTCCCGTAGTGGTCACGTGCTGCGGTCAGGTCGCCGCGTCGATGCGCGACGATGCCTTCACCACTGGCGGAAGCGGCGCGAACCGCCAGCTGGCCCGTGTCGGCCAAGGCGCTGAACGCCTGATCGGCGCCATCGAGGTCGCCCGCGTAATACGCAGCCAGCCCTGCGAGGTAGTCGAGGAGCTGCGACGTCGGCCGATCGCCTGCGGCGGCGGCACGGCCGCGTTCGAGCGCCACAGTCGCCGCGGCAGGATCGCCCTGCCAGGTCGCGCCAAAGGCGTCCCAGACGTGGGCCATCCGCTTGGCTCCCGGATCGCCGACGGCCGCGAGCACGGCGGCAGCACGTGCCCGACAGGTCGGATAGTCGCCGCGTCGGAACGCCAACTCGGCGAGCGCCAGCTGCGCGTCGGCGCCGCCCAGTCCGGCGGCGCCAGCGCGGTCGACACGGGCGTCGACACGGTCGAATCGGCCCATCGCGATCTCGGCGAGCAGGGCAGCGGTCTGCACCATCTCGACGGCAGCAGCCGAGCGGGCTGGTTGCGTCGCGGCGGCGACATCGAGCCAGGCGTCGGCCAGGGCCAGCGCGCGGTCGGCTTCAGCCCCATCGAGGAAGCCGCGACACGCCCCGGCGATCGCCTCCGCCGCAGGCAATTCGATGGCCGCTCCCGCGGCGGCACGCACCGCCAACTCCAGGCTGCGCGGTTGGTCGGTGGCGGCGAGCCAGCGAGAGCGCTCGGCCGCGGCCGCGGCGAGAGTCTCTGGAGGCAACCGATCGAGCAGGAAGGTGCGGGCGCCGCCGTCGACCAGAGCGAGGCTGCGGTCGGCGAGCAGCCGGACGAGACCCGTCGCCCGCAGGGTCGCGGG
>CALGHC010000555.1 GCA_937915965.1 uncultured Myxococcales bacterium | reverse complement strand
CAGCGACCCACGCGTCGAGCCGCCCGTGGCGTTCACACCCACGGACGACGCCAGCGATGCCGAGGCCGATGCCAGCGATGCCGCCGCCGCCGCCGCCGACGCCGACGCCGCCGCCGCCGCTGACGCTGCTGCCGATGCGGACGTCGCTGACGCGGTGCGCGGACGCTACCGCACGGTCGTCACCGCCAACGGCCGCGGTCGGCGCGCCCTCGACAGCGCACGGGCTGTCGACGCGGTCGATCGCGGCAAGATCGCCCGCATGCAACCGCGCGACCTGGGCGACACTCTCAAGGAGTCCGGCGGCGTCTACATGCAGGAGACGAACCGTGGCTCGGGCTCGCCCGTGCTGCGCGGCCTGATCGGGCCCAACAACCTCTATGTCGTCGACCACGTCCGCTTTCTGACCTCGCTGTGGCGCGATGGGCCGAGCCAATACCTCAGCCTCTTTGATCCCTACGCGGTCGAGACCGCCGAGGTCGTCCGCGGCCCCGGATCGGTGCGCTACGGCAACGGCGCCATGGGAGGTGTCGTCCATCTGATCACCGCCGCGCCGCCCGACGGTCGCTTTCATCCCGGCTGGACCGGCCAGCTGAGACTGCAAGGCGCCAGCGCCGATCGAAGCAGCGGCGCGGGCGGCGCCGTCGCCTGGGCAGGCGACGGTGTCGGCGCCATCGCCGGCGGTAGCGTGCGCGATTTTGGCACCTTGCACATTGGCACCGCCGACGTCGCGGGCGGTCTCTACGACGGCGTCGAGCCCTTGTCGGAATACCGGCGGGCGAGCTGGCGGGCGCGCGTCGACAAGCGGCTCGGTGACGACTGGCAGGCGAGCGCGACCTGGTTGTCGACGCTGATGCGCGGCGCGCCGCGGCTCGAGGGACTGGGCAAGGGGGACTGGCGGACCTACGACAACGACGACCACCTCGCCATCCTGTCGCTGCTGCGCAAGCCGTTGCTCCCCGATGGGCCGCTGCGCCAGCTCCGCATCGTGCTCGCCTGGCACACCATCGGCGAGGAATCACGTCGCGTTCGTTGTACCAAGGCTTCGCTGGTGCATCTGCAGGACTGCGTCGACGAGAGCGCCGGCGCTGTCGACCGCGTCGAGGCCGAACACGCCCGCGTCGACGTGCCGGGAGGTGTGGTGCGGGCCACCTTCGCGTGGCTTCCCGGCGACCGCCTGACCCTCGACCTGGGCGCCGACGCCTGGTACGACCTCGTCGACTCCAGCGCCACCGTCGCCCACGCGACCACGGGATTCCTCGTCGAGCCAGACACAGCGCGCTTTGCTGCCGGTTCGACCTACCTCGACAGCGGCGCCTTCGCCCACGCTGACCTGCGCGTCGCCGAGGTCAGCCCGGCTTGGGGCGCGCTGATCGCCTCGGCGGGCGGCCGCGTCTCGCACGTGCGCGCTCACGCCGACGACGTCGCCGACCTCGGTGTCGTCGACTACGCCAACAGCGGCGCCGTCGGCTCAGCGGGGGTGCAGCTGCTCAATCCAGGGCGACACAACCTCTTTATCAACCTCGTACAGGGCTTCCGAGCGCCCCGCCTTGAGGAGACTACCGTCCTGAGCGACACGCCCAGCCAGTACGAGCTGCCCAACCCCGACCTCGCTCCAGTGCGCTCGAACACCCTGGAGGTCGGCGCGAGCTACGCCATCGCCCGACGCTTGTCGCTGCAGGCGACGGCCTTTCGCAGCTGGCTCGACGGCGCCATCACGTCCGTCGAGGTCGAACCCGCCGCCGGCCAGGCGCCCGCTGATGGCAGGTCGGTGTATCAGCGCATCAACGCGGGCTCGAGCATCTACGCGGGCGTCGAGGCGCAGATGAACGTGCAGGTGTGGCGGTTGGCGTTGCAGAGCTCAGCGACCTGGATCCGCGGCGACGACACCCTACCCGACGGCCGCGTCGAACCAGCCCGGCGGATCCCGCCCTTTTTTGGCACGGCCAGCCTGCGCTACGTCGACATCAGCCGGCGTTGGTGGATCGAGACCTTTTCCCAGGGCGCGCTGCGTCAGGATCGCCTGGCCCGCGGCGATCGCGACGACCTGCGCATCTGCGAGACGGCTCGCTTCTCGGGGGCGGTCTTCGCCGGCGACGGCTGCAACGGCACGCCGCCGTGGGCGACCCTGAACCTGCGTGGCGCTTGGCGCACCGCTGGTCGCGGTCTCGAAGTGCAGATCGCCGCCCTGAACCTGACCGACGCGCTCTACAAGACCCACGGCTCGGGCATCTACGCCCCCGGCCGCGAGCTACGTCTGACCCTCGAGGGGCGCTTCTAGCTTTGACGGGGACCAGACCGCCCGGGCCTTCGGCGCGCTAGCCACCGCAGCCCGAGGACACGTCGTCGATCGCTGCGCCCCAGCCGCTGTTGTACAGCGAGTCCTCGGAGACAAAGCGGACCTCAAGCTTGCGGGTCGTGCCGCCCCAGTTGGCCGGGTAGGTGATTGTCAGCGTGACCCAGTTGGTCGTGTCGTTGTCCGCGGCGGTCTTGAGGACCACCTGCTGGCCGTCCAGTCGGATCTCAAATCGATCGTAGTCGTCGTATTCCTCTGGATCCGGCCAGAAGCGGAACTTCATCTTCATCTTGGTTGAGCCCGCCGGCAGCGTGACGTTGGCGCTCGCCAGCGAACCCGCCGCCCCGGTCGTCGGATAGGCGACGCCTGTGCCGAAACAAAGGCCGCGCGTGCCCGTCGCAGCGCACCAGGAGGCCACGCTCCAGCCAGCTCCAAGCGTCCAGCCGGGCGAGCCGTTCTCGAATCCCTCAGATAGGGACGCACCGTCGGTCGCGCCGTTGCAGTCATCGTCCTTGCCGTTGCACGCCACCTCGGCCACGCCGGGATGCACCGCCGCGTCCGCGTCGGCGCAGTCGCCCGACTTGGTCGCGGTGTAGGGCCAAGCCGGCGCACAGAGCAGCTTCGTCTCGTTCGTCCCCCAGCCGTCGCCGTCCCCGTCCTTGAAGTAGGTCTTCGAGCCGGGCGCGTCGGTGTCGGTCTGGCCGTTGCAGTCGTTGTCCAGGCCGTCGCAGATCTCTGCGGCCTGTGGGTGAATGGCGACCGACTGGTCGTTGCAGTCTCCGGCCTTCTGCGCCGTGAAGACGCTCACCTTGCCGCACGCGCACTGCGACAGGTTGCCGATGCCCCAGCCGTCGCCGTCGCCATCGGCGTACCAGGTCGCGCAGCCGATCGCGCCGATCGGGTCCTTGATGCCGTCACAGTCGCTGTCGGTGCCGTCGCAGAACTCCTTGGCCTTGGGGTGGGTGGTCGGCACGTTGTCGTCGCAGTCGCCGCCAGCGATCGCGGTGTAGGGTGCCGCTGCCTTGCACAGGCACTTGGGCGGCGTCAGGAAGGTGCCGTAGCCATCGCCGTCGCCATCGAAGAGCCAGGTCGTGCAGCCGCCCGCGCCGACCGGATCCGTCTGGCCGTCGCAGTCGTTGTCGACGCCGTCGCAGGTCTCGGCCGCCTTGGGATGAATCGCCGGCTTGTCGTCCTCGCAGTCGCCGTCAGCGAGGGTCGTGTACGGCGCCTCCGGTTTGCACAGGCACTTGCCGATGCCGGCCTTGCCGTAGCCGTCGCCGTCGCCGTCGAGCAGCCACGTCATGCAGCCGTTGGCGCCTTGTTCATCGGTGTTGCCGTCGCAGTCGTTGTCGACGCCGTCGCAGGTCTCGACCCCCAGCGGGCTCTGCTGGATCGCCTGGTCGTTGCAGTCGCCGCCCTTCATCGCGTTGAACGGCGCCACCAGCTTGCACAGACACGCTTCGCTTGCCGGGTCGCCAAAGCCGTCGCCGTCCAGGTCGATCCACGCCTTGCTGCAGCCGACCGCACCGATCTCGTCGGTGGCCGAGTTGCAGTCGTTGTCGATGCCGTCGCAGCTCTCGATGCCGCTGGGGAAGGCCTTGGCCTCGTCGTCCTTGCAGTCGCCTCCCTGGCTGACCGGGTGCGCATCGTTGGGCTTGCACAAGCAAGCCGAGTCCGATGTGTCGCCGAAACCGTCCTTGTCGATGTCGGCGTAGTGCAACTTGCAGCCCAGGGCCTTGGCTTCGTCGGTGGCGCCGTCGCAGTTGTCGTCGATGCCGTTGCAGACCTCCGCGTGGTCGGGGTTCGCGTCGGGGTCGCCGTCGTTGCAATCCCCTGCCTTGGTCGCGGTCATCTTGCCGGT
>CALGHC010000554.1 GCA_937915965.1 uncultured Myxococcales bacterium | reverse complement strand
GCGCCACGCGAGCGTCTCGGCGGAGAGCGGTGCGTCGGGCAGCTCGTCGGCGGGTGGCCGGCGCCGCCGCCGCCACGGGGGCCAGGTGAGCAGCCGCTCGAGACCCACCGGGTCGGGCAAAAGGTGCTCGGGACCGCGGCGGGTCTGAATCTCGATCTCGCGCACGAGGTGCAGCAGAGTCAGGCCCCACACCGTCAGCACGGTGTAGGTCAAGAATGAGATGGCGAAGGTGAGGCTGGGGTGGATCACGGCCGCGACCAGCATGAGCAAGAAGGACAGCGCGTACAGCTGAAGCCAGTCCTTGGCGAAACGCCGCTGAAACAGCCGGCTCGTGGTCATCAGCAGCGCGAACTCCAGCGCGTGCAGCAGCCAGTTGCCATCGGAAAGTGACCAGACGATCAGGCCGACGAGGGCGACCAGCAACGCGCCGGTCCAGAAGCGGGCCACCGCCCTACCGGCGTCCCGCGGTGGGCGCAGAAGAGACCAGAACATCGCCGCACAGAAGATCACGGGGACGACGATGCCGATCTCTCCACTGAGCGCGACGGCCAGAAAGGCGTCGAGGACGATGGCGTAGCTGACCGCCAGGAAGGTGCGCTCGAAGTTCATGCGCTCCTCTCTGCGGGGATTGAATCGGACGATGCCTCGTGCATCGAACGGATCGTGCCGTCGCGTTCGAGCACCACCTGCGCGTCGCAGCGCCACGGCATGGGCACATCGAGGCGATCGACGAAGTCGACGCGCCAGACCTCGGCGCCCGCGTCGAAGGCGCCACGCGGCCACGGCAGCGGGACCCCCTCGGCGAGGGCGCGCCAGACAGCGGCGTTGCGGTGACTGAGGCTGAGCCAGGGCCCGTCATCAAGCGCCCAGTGAGGCACTGGCGGGTGATCGGCTGGGACAAGGTGGGCGAGATGGCGGCGGATGGCGCCGAGTTGGCCGGCTTGACCCTCGCTGTCCATGGCCGCCGGGACGTGACCGGCGAACGTCTGCAGGCTGACCGCCAAGCCGCGATCGAGCAGCGCGCGACACAGCCCGGCGACCTGCCCACAGGCGCGGTCGAGGCCGGCATCTGCGGCGAGGTCGGGGTCGCGGGGGCCGAGGTGGACAAATCGAACGATCGCCACGCGCGTCGCCTCGGCCTCCCATTCTCGGGCGATCAAGCGGTCGCGCCGTGCCGAAACCTTCCAGTGAATGTCGCGCAGCCCATCGCCAGGGCGCACATCGCGCAGGCCGAGCAGCTCGCTGCCGCGTCCGACGCGGCGGCTGCGTTCCTCGTGGCCACGACCCAGGCCGCCACGGACAGTGAGTACGACTTCGTCGGTCGCCGGCAAAGCGAGCAGGCGTGCGGGCTCGGCGAGGAAACGTGCCTTGCGGGCAAAACCGAATGGATAGCTCGTGGAGACCTGCAGGCCCGCGGTCGCGATTGGCCCGCGCCGGTTGGCGCGCACCTGCAAGAAAGCCTGACCAATCTCATGGCCTTCGAGGTGCAGTACGTAGCCAGGCCGGACGGTCAGACCGTCCGCGTCGACCACCTCGACAACCTCAATGTTGTAGGCAGCACGCCGTTTGGCGTTTCGCACCGCGACCCGCAGCAAGGCGACCTCGCCCACGGCGAGCTGATGGGGGTAGGCGCGCTCCACCTCGACGCCGCGCAGCGCCAGCTCAGACAGGATGCCCGAAATGGTGATGATGCTGATGAGCAAGCTCAGGATCAGATAGAGGAGGTTGTTGCCGGTATTGATCGCGGCGACGCCGAGCAAGAGAGACAGCGCGATGATCCAACGCCCCTCTGTGGTGACGACGAGCTTTCGCGGGAAGAGGCGATTCGAACGGCCCAGGCGGCGCCAGAAGCCCAACCGCTGGCGCATGGCTCGGTCCAGGGCACCGCGGCGGTCGCGCAACAGATCGGCGTCGCGCCGCTCGTCGCTCCCCGGCAGTGGCTCGAACTGTCGCGCCATTGTCGCTCCGACCAAACACGCTCCGACCAAACACGACGGAGGCCCCAATCCAAACACAACAGGCGCCCCAACTGAACACACCGGCCGCGCTCGTGGGGTGATGATGCAAGCGGAACGCGTCGACCTGCAAACCTCAGACCCGTTGGGCGGCGAACCCAGGGCACCTTCCGGCGGCCGGGACGCTTGCCTGCGACCGCTTCGTCCACTACAACCCCAGACTCGCCCGATGGATGCCCGCGGCGCGAAACTGGTGGAGAACCCCATGTCCGAGCAGATCGAGCTACGCGCGTTTACGTTCATCGACAGCCTGCAGCCCCAGACCGCGTCATTCATCGCGACCGTCGCGCAGGGCTTCTTGCCGCTGGAGAACCAGGCTTCGTTGATCGTCGAAGTGGCTCCGGGGATGAGCATCAACCGCGTGACCGACACCGTGCTCAAGCAGACCGACGTCAGCCCGGGTATGCAGGTCGTCGAGCGCGCGTTCGGCCTGCTAGAGGTGCACCACTTCGACCACGGTCAGGTCCGGGCAGCGGCGGACGCCGTGCTTGGCTACTACGGGATCGCCGAAGAAGCCCGGCTGGCGCCACGCATCGTCAACGCCCAGATCATCACCGGGATCGAGGGCTATCACACGATGCTGATCAACCGGATGCGTCACGGCGACGTGATCCTCCAAGGTCAGACGTTGTACATCCTTGAGGTCCACCCTGCGGGCTATGCGACCATCGCTGTCAACGAGGCCGAGAAGCACGCCAACATCAAAGTGCTGGAGTTTCAGACGTTTGGCGCGTTCGGGCGGGTCTGGCTCGGTGGCGACGAAGAGAACATCATCGAGGCGGACAAGGCGATCCGTCAGGCGCTCAGTGCGCTGCACGGCCGACCCAACGTCGGTTAGAGCCCTCGCAGCCCCCGCGCCTCTTTCCCCACACGACTATCAAGGCTGAGGCGGCGCTCCCGCGTCCGTGGCTTGTGCAAGTTCGCCCATCGTCGTCGGCTCGATGGCCAGGCACCAGTCCAGGGTGGACGTGCCCGCCCGCCAGCGCCGACGCAGCAGCAGCGCGAGCGCCTGCGGCGTCTCATTGGGGTCGTCGTCAACGCAGATCGGCGCCCAGTCGATCGCGACGGGGACGTCGCTGCGCACGACAACGCGACATTGGCTGATGGCGCCGCAGACCGCGATGGAAGAAGCGGATGCCCGGCCCGAGGCTTGCCCGCCGACGACCTCGTCGACGCGTTGGCCGTCGACCTCTAGCCAAGACGGGGCTCCCGGCAGCGACGCAGCGAGCGACCAGTTGAACTCGACACCAAAGTCGACGTCGACGGGCAACGGCGCAGCGAGATCGATGTGGTAGCGCACATCAAGGGTCGCGGTGTTGGCTTGAGCGACGACGGTCTTGAGCAACCCGATCGGGATCTCCTCTGCGCCGACGCGCAACACGCCATCGGCGGCAAGAATCAACTCGGCCACCTCGTCCGAACCCCGGCCACGGCTCTCAAGCGCCATGAGCCGGTAGCGCGCACGGCCCAGGTCGGCGAGATCGGCGCCGTCTTGAAGCCCGCCCGGCGCCGCCTCGGCCGGTGCCAGAAAGCGGTCCCGCAGCGAGGCGCCAACCGCATCATCGGCGTCGACCCCGTCGTGGTGGGTTGTCCGGCGGGAAGTAGACGAGCAGCCCCTGCCGACCAGATCATGCAGCGCCGTCCTGGTCGGCAGATGATCCAAGGCCGACAACGTGCCGCCCGCTTCAGGTCGAATGACGGCGTGGTAGTGACGGTTGCGCAGCGACGTCGCCGTGCCAAGGTCCGCGTAGAGGTCGCGCAAGCTGACCTCGAGCGTGTCACCGGGATCAGCGTGCACCAGGGCGTCGGCGACACATTCTGCCTCGATCGCCGCGCTCTGGACGGCGGCGCGCAGGTGCGGCTCGATCAGTCCACCGCCGACTCCGGCGTCGTAGGCGTTGTGGCACTGGCTTCGGTACAGCGCGCGGCGCGGTCGGCTGAGCGTCGAGAGAGCGCGCCAGCCCTCGTTGCGCAGCACGCGTGCCACCGCCGCGTAGCGCCGCGAGGCCTCGATCATGCGCTTGTGGAGCCGGTCGGAGCAGGGGTTTCGCAAGAAGCGCCCCCGATCGGCGGCGGGCGGATAGATGCGACCGCGGCCTGCGAGGCGCCGGATGGTCTCGGAGGGAAACGCGAGGCGCAGTCCGGCTTCGCATGCGCGGGCGAGCTCGTCGAATTGGTCGGGGAGCGCGAATGGCTGGGCCGCTACGGCGCGGTCGACCAGCGTCAGGCATGTTTCGTCGGGTTCGGCCGAGGCGACTGCCTGCAGCGAAGCGAGCCACGGCTGGCCCGCGGCGATCATCTGCCCGAATCGCTGATCGGACGGCAGCACCGCGAGCGCCCTGCCCGCGTGCTCCGTCGCGAACCAGCCGCCCAGACCGCGCGCTGCGCCCGCAGCAGCGATCAGCTCCTCGTCCAGGACACAATACCGGGCGCCGCCGTCGACAAGGAGCTCCGCCACCTTGGGGTCCCAGGTTCCATCCGTAACCCAGGCGCCCTCTGGCCGGGCGCCGACGCGCCGCTCAAGGTAACCAGCGCTCATCTCGATCTGACCGACCGCGTCCTTGTATGGAATGAGCGCGAGCACCGGCTCGTAGAATCCCCCCCCCAGCCACTCAATGCGCCCCTTCGCCGTGAGGCGGGCGAGGCGCTCCAAGAGGCGGCTGTGGTGACGATCCAACCACTCAAGCAAGACACCGCTGAGGTGAAGGGTGACGCGAGCTGCGTCGCAGCGCTCGAGCGCCTCGATAAGGGGCTCGTGCCGCGCCGCGACGATCGCGTCCAACACCGCGGGCAGCTGGCCGACGGGCTGGTGATCATGGAGCACAAGGTGGAGCGTGAGGCGGGCCATGTCGCTCACAGGACGGCGCTGGCCGCGCGATGTCATTTGGATTTCGGCGGCGCCCGGCGCTTGCCGCGGTGATAGTAGACCAGCACCTGCTTGGGCGCGATCAGGTAGACTTGGCCGCGGACCGCCTTGAGGGCCATCGGCTTGCCCGGCTCGATCGCGATCAAGGTGCCATGCAGGATGGTCTGACCCTTGTTGTCGATCAGCACCTGGTCGTAGCCGTCGATTCCCTTGGGCTCGGCGCCCGACTGGAAATCGACCTTGGCGACCTCGCGAAACTGGGCGAAACGGATCTCGCCGTAACGCTCAAGCACCCAGCCATCCTCGTTCTTGCCAATGACCTTGCAGGTCATGACCTTGCCGTCCTTGAAAGAGACCCGGTCACCCTTTTCAGGGCACTTCGGGCACACGCTCTGGACATCCGTGAACGGCCGGAAACCAACAAGCAACAGCGCCGCCGCTACCAGGGTCAACGCAAGCAAGGGACGCGAAATGCGAGCCATCAAGACCTCCTCGTCACTACTGCGCGCGATGTGAAACCACACGACGGCCGGATGATAGCAGGGGCGCATCTTTTGGCCAGTGGGACGATGGGCAGCCCGGCCGCGTCGTGCCGGGGCCCGTTGTGACCAATGAGAACGAGCGGTTGCCCAACACCTCCTTGCTTTCGCGGGGCACTCGCCTAGCCTGCGACCTGGCCGGGCCGCCTGCGCAGCAGCGGTACTTGTGGGAGACGGCGCTGGAATCGCCGCACGTGAGCGCTCGACGCTCGCCACACGAGGTCCATCGGAGGTGGTCGCAGATGTTGCAGATGATCGAAGAGACGCTCACGGCGGCCTTGCCGGGCGCCGCAATCCGGGTCGCAGATACAACCGGCGGAGGGGATCATTTCGAGGTCGAGATTACGGCGCCGCAATTCGAAGGGCTGTCCCGTATCGAGCAGCACCGCCTCGTCTACGACAGCCTCGGCGATGCAGTCGGCCGCGAGATCCACGCCCTCGCCCTGCGAACCCGCACGCCTTGAACTGGCTAGTCGGGCCAGCTGGCGTCCAAACACCACCCCACGACCGCCCACGGCGGCGACCAGGAGAACACATGTCCCGCGACGTTCAAAAAGAGATCGACGATCTCGTCAAGGCCAACCCCGTCGTGCTCTTCATGAAAGGCAACGCCAGCTTCCCGATGTGCGGCTTCTCTGCGCGCACGGCGCAAGTTCTGCAGTCGTGCAACGTACCCTTTGAGACCGTCAACGTGCTCGCCGATCCGGAAGTGCGCGAGGGCGTGAAGGTCTACGGCAAGTGGCCCACGGTCCCGCAGCTCTATGTGAGCGGCAAGCTGGTCGGTGGCTGCGACATTACGCTGGAACTCTTCGAGAGCGGCGAGCTGCAGACCCTGCTCAAGCAGGCTGCGGACGCTTGAGACGCGAGGGCGTCAGCGGCGCGCTGCTGTCACGGGCCGCATCCGACCAAGCCTCGTCCGTGACAGATCAGCTTGGCCGCTCCGCCATCTGGGCGAGCTCTGGCGCGCTGATTCGCCAGGTGGTGCGGCAGTAGTCGCAGACCGTATCGACGCCTTCGCCCTCGGTGGCCATCAGAGCGAGCTCTTCGCGCTGCAGCGTCATCAGCATCGCCATCATGCGCTCGCGCGAGCAACGGCACTGAAAGGCGACGGACTCGCGAGCACACTGATCCCAACGAAATCCGTCGAGCAGCCGCGCGGCCCAGGCGCGACCGTCAGGATCGTCGCCGGTCATGCCTCGGCGAAGCGGCTCGAGGCCTTTGAGATTGGCGACCAGGCGGCGCAGATCTCGATGCTCGCCATGCGGCATGACCTGGACCAGATATCCGACTGCCGCCGCGACCCTGGGTCCATCCATAGCGACGTCGATGTGGATCAACGAGAGGATCTGCTCGGACTCGAGCAGGTAGCGCATCAGCAGCTCGTCACTCTCGTCGCCGGCGACCGCCATCGTTGAGCGGTAGGTGCCGCCGCGTCGCCCGTGGCGGACGAACTGGGCGGTCCCGTGACCAATGAGCGGACCGTGGTCGGCGACCGTCGCCTCGGCGCGCTGCAGCGACGCCCGCATACCGCCCTCGGCCCACACATCGCAAACCAACTGCCCTGCCGCGCCGTCGCCCTGAACGAAGAGCTGCAGGCGCTCTTCTGGGTTGATGGTCGAGCGAACCAGCAAAGCGCCAGTCACCAGCTCGGCGACCAGCCTGCCGCTGTCGGCGCTGCACCCCAAGCGCGCGGCCGCCTCGCCGACGGCGGCGGTCGTTCTAGCGACCAGGATACGCATCTCGCCGTCACGCAACAGGCCGCGCCACATTGTGTCTTCGCCAAGCGGCGGCGGCGGGTCGAGAAACAGAGTCGGCGCAAGCAGACGGGCCGCTCGCCGTTCCTCGCGGCGCGCTGCCAGACGTTCTCGACGCTCGCCAGCGTGGAACGTTGGGGACGGCGTCGTCTCTCGGGACGGTACGTTCGGCTCGGGTCGCTTGCTCGTCGGCACAGGACGCTCCATTTCGAATCGAGGCGGGCGCGGCGCTGCCACAGAAGTAGCAGCGGCGAGGCCCGGCGGAGGACAGTCCCCACGCCGCCCCACGATCACTCAGCTGGTTTGTTCGGCGGTCATCCGCAGGACCTCGTCGAACGAAGTCAGACCCAGCGCGAGCTTCTTGAGAGCCACCTCGCGCAAGGTGAGCATGCCATCGCGGTGAGCCTGCTTGCCGATCTCGGTGGCGTCGGCGCCGTCTATGATCAGCCGCCGCAGCTTGTCACCTACCGCCATCACCTCGTAGATGCCAGTGCGTCCCTTCAGACCGGTGTTTCGGCACACCGCACAGCCGCGGCCGCGCCAGACCGGGAACCGTTCGCCACGACGCAGCTCCACACCAAGGGCCCGCGCCTGGTCGGCGTCGAGTTCGGTCTCTTCGCGGCAAGCCAGGCAGACCCGCCGAAGCAGTCTCTGGGCAACCACCGCAGTGAGCGTCGAGGCGAGCAGATACGCCGGCGCCTCGAGGTCTGCCATGCGGGTCACGGCGCCCGGAGCATCATTGGTGTGCAAGGTCGACAGCACGAGGTGGCCGGTCATGGCCGCCTGCAGGGCGTTTTGCGCCGTCTCCGGATCGCGGATCTCGCCGACCATCATGATGTCCGGATCCTGGCGCAACAGGGTCCGCAACGCGGCGCCGAAGGTCAGACCGATTCGATTGTGGACAGCCGTCTGGTTGAAGTCCTCGACGATCATCTCGATCGGATCCTCGATCGTCGAGACGTTCACCGTCGGCGAAGCGATCGAGCGCAGGGCCGAATACAGGGTCGTCGTCTTGCCCGAGCCGGTGGGCCCGGTGACCAGCACCAGACCGGTAGGTCGAGCGATCGCCGCCTGGAAGACCGCCAGTTCGTTACCAAAGAAACCGAGCTGATCGATCTCCTGGAGGAGCACGTCGGGGTCGAAGAGCCGCATGACGAGCTTCTCGCCAAAGGCGGTCGGCATCGCCGAGACGCGGACCTCGACCTCGGTGTCGCGGTGCTTGAGCTTGACCCGACCGTCTTGCGGCCGGCGCTTCTCGGCGATGTCGAGGCGTCCGAGGGTCTTGATGCGCGAGGTGATCGCGTTGTGCACGACCTTGGGCAGCTCGTGCGCGGTGTGCAAGACGCCGTCGATGCGCAGCCGGACCAGGGTCCGCTCTCGCTTGGGCTCGATGTGAATGTCGCTGGCGCCCTGTTCCAGAGCGTAGTCGAAGAGGTAGTCGACGGCACGCACGACGTTGCGGTCATCGCCCTCGACTGCGCGACCGGCCGTGCCGATCCGGACGAGCTGCTCAAGGTTGCCAAGGTCGGTGCCACCCTCGCCGATCTCGGCGGCAGCACCGCGTACAGAGGCGCGAAACTCGAAGACGTCATCGAGAACCCGCAGGATCTCGGATCGTCGCGCAACGACAAGCTCGACCGGTCGACCCACCCGGGCTTCCATCGTCACCCGCACGTCGCGGGCCCATGGATCGTCGACGGCCAGCAAGAGCTTCTCGCCCTCAAAACCGAGTGGCAGAGCGGCGTTGCGGCGGGCGTAGGCCTGGGCGATCACGGACGAGACGACATTTCCGTCGATCTTCAGCGGGTCGATGTCGACGAAACGCGCCCCGGCAGCGGCGGCGACCGCCCGCAGGATCCGGCCCTCGTCGAGCAGCGCCCCGTCGGACGTCGGAATGTGGAATGCGACGACCACGTCGGTTGGCGACACGGTCGCCGTCTCGTCCTCCCCCGCCTGAGCGCGGCGGTGACGGATCATGCGCTGCTGATGGTCGGCCTTGGTCCGGATCTCCTCGACCTGGGTGGCGTCGAGGAGATCGGCTTCAGCGAGCAGATCGAGCAGCCTCTCTATGGTCAACGGGCCAGAATGCTTGGATCGCGCGCGGCTCACGTCTGCCCTCCCGCTACTCGAAGGCGTCCTCATCGGCGTCGCCGGTGGCCGATGCAGGCACAGCGTCGAAGTCCCACTGCGCCCGGTCGAGCAGAAAACGCGGGTGCAGGTTCTGGACGGCGTGCAGGGCGCTGGGCAGCGATCCCGGCCACGTCCGGTCGATCTCGGCGAGCAGCTGCTCCATTTGAGTGCGCTTCTGGTCGGGCTGCTGGCTGCACAGCGAACAGGGAATCACCGGCCAACCTTCAAACTCCTTGAACGCGACGATCCAAGACTCGGGCACATAGGCGAGCGGGCGGATGACGGTGTTGTAGCCGTCGTCGGCGCGCAGCTTGGCCGGCATCGCCTTGAGCTGGCCGCAGAAGAAGAGGTTGAGCATGAGCGTCGCGAGGATGTCGTCCCGGTGATGCCCCAGGGCGACCTTGTTGCAGCCGAGGCGCTTCGCGGTGTCGTACAAGATGCCGCGACGCAGGCGTGAGCACAGCGAGCAGGTCGTCTTGCCGGGCTGGAGCATCTCTTTGACGACCGTGTACGTGTCGTAGTGCTCGATGTGATACGGCGAGCCGCAAGCCTTGAGATAGTCCTCTAGCTTGTCGAGCGGAAAGCCCGGGTGCCCCTGAGCGAGGTGGACCGCGATGATCTCGAAACGGATCGGCGAGCGCGCCTGAGTCTGCTGGAGGAAGTGCAGCAGCGCGTAGGAGTCCTTGCCGCCCGACATGCAGACCATGACGCGATCGCCATCGGCGAGCATGTCGAAGTCGATCGCGGCCTTGTGAACCATTCGCGAGATTCGGCGCTGCAGAAGCTTGCGATCGTTGGGGATTTCGGCCCGGGCCGGCGCCTTGGGATCGACGCCCAGCAGCCCACGCAGGCTACGCGGTGCGCTGACGCGATGAACGGCAGGCGGTCCACCCGCCGCGACCGGATCGGCTGCGGTGGCGGGGCGCGCAGTGGGGACAGCCGGTAGCCCGGCCGACGTGCTGTCGGGCACCGTCTCCATCATCAGACTCCAGATCCGGCAGGGCGATGCAACGCCGACGGGGACGTCGGCCAGCTACACACTACTTCTTCTTGCCGCCTTTGGCAGGCTTGCCGGCTTTGGCAGCTGCAGCGGGCTTGGCGTCCGCGGCGGCGGGGGCGGCCTCGTCGTCGGCGGCGGCGGCGGCTGCACCGGCAGCAGTATCGGCAACTTCAGCAGCGGGCGCGGCTTCCTCGACAGGCTTCGCGGCTTCCTTCGCTGGCTTCGCGGCGGGCGCGGCGGCTCCGCCAGAGAGCGCGGCAACGACCTTTGACTCGGCGCCAAGAAGCTCTGCGGCTGCAGCGGAGATGCGGCCGACGTCGGCGCCGTCGTAGGCGGCCGCCTTGGCGACACCGGCCGCGCCCAAAATATCCGCAGAGATATAGCGGGCGGAAAGGTAGTCGTAGCGGCCCTCGAGGGCGCGAATCAGGTCATCGTGTGTGAGCGTGTTCGCTGCCATGCCATCTCCTTACCTGGACTGTGCGGGAGGTCAAACCGGACAAAACCGGGCCAAACCGGGGCGCGGGCAGCGTATCGCGAAGACCCGCGCCAGACAAGGGCGTAGCGGCCCGCGTGGGCGCACCCTGCCGTCGACCGAAGCCGCGTCGGCGAGCGCTTTGAGGCGCTGCGGTGCCCGGTGGGCGTCGGCTGCGCCGGGGTGATACGCGAGGCTCGCGTCGGCCGCGAGGCGGCGCGAGCGTTGCCGAACGCGAATCGCGGCTGATCGATCGCATTGCGCGGTCGGCGATGGATGCGCTACCCTGACGCGCCACTTCGGGGTAACCATGGCGCGCCAGAACAGCACATTGCGAATCGCGACCTCCCTGATGCTGTTGCTGACCTTCTCGGTATCGGCGTGCGGCTCCGACCCCATCCAGGGCATCGTGGTCTATAGCGGCGATGCCGGCGGCGGCGACTCGAACCAGATCAGCGGCAGCAATTTCGACATCAACGCGGCTGACGCGATGGGCTCGCCTTCTGGCGACTCGACGGCGGACGACGACGTCGAGACCAAGCGCGAGATCATCGTCTTGCTCAACACAACCGTGCCGCAGGTGATCGGGCCAACCGGCATCCTGCCCATCCACATCAAGGTCGTCGACTACACCCTCGGGGCCCCAGCAGGCGGCGTGGCGGTCTTCTGGGAGTTGATCAAGAACGAGGGCATCAACGGCCCGGGGGCCGGCGCGCTCGACACGGTCCTGTCCGGCACTGACGCGAACGGCATCACCGGCACCATGTTCCGCGCGAACAAGAGCCCGCTGGTCGACTACACCGTCAAGATCTCTTGCGAAGGCGCCGAACCGGCCTTCGTCGACGTCACGGTCACAGATACGCCCAAGGGCAACATCCGCGTGACCATGCAGTACGACAACCAGATCGCGATCGGCGAGCTGACCGTCCGGGTCATGCCGATGCCGTTCACCTGCGCGTCGTTCAAGCCCGTCTACCCGCCAGCGGGCTACGTCGGCAGCAAGACGACCTTCCTCAGCGACAAGCCAGAGTTCAACTCGCTCGCGGCGGACAAGAAGTACGGCCTGTACATCATCGGCAAGAACACCGAGGGCCACCTCGCCGCCGCTGGCTGCGCCGACGGCATCCTGGTGCTCAACCAGCAGACGACCGACGTGACCGTCACCATCCAGACCCTGACGCTGATGGCGTCTGGGCCGTACGACATGGTCAATCACTTTGACTTCACCGGCGCGATCCCCGGCCAGCTGGGCCAGATCCTCGATACGGCGGTTCAGATCTTCTACGATCCCGGAGCCTTCATCATCGCGCAGGTAAAGAATCTGATCAAACAGATCCTGCCGTCGATCGTCGTTGACGTCGCTTTCAGCCTGTTCGAAGACGCGCTATCCAAGGTCGTCACGGACTGGTTACTGAACAAGAGCCCCGCGTGGCTCCAGGACTTCTTCCAGATGGGACAGGACGTCCTGCAGGTCGTCAAGAACCTGGAGATGCTTGGCGTACTGACGATCTTCAAGGTGTCGAACGATTACTTCATCAAGGGGGAGATCGCCTTCACCGGCCTCAACCTCTACTGGAAGCTCGGTTGCGACAAGAATGACCCGAACTACGCGACGTGTGGGCAGATCCACCTCGACGCCAGTGACGCGGTCAACGATCCCAACTTCCCGATGAACTTCTTGGCAGGCACGCTCACTGGCACGATCTCGCAGCAGGTCAATATGAGCATCGACTCAAGCACCATCAAGCTCAACTACGGCAAGCTCATCATGTTTGTGCTCACGAACGTCATCCTCAAGGCGATCACGGGCGAGACGACGTTCCAGGCGGCGATGTCCAAGCTGGTCAACTGCGCGGGCATCGCCAAGGGAATCGGCGGCTCGATCCTGGGCAAGCTCGGTCTGAGCGAGTCGACGGTGAAGGGTGTGTGCGATAGCGCGGTCGCGCTGCTGGTGCTGCCGATCGAACAACTGATTGGCGGGCTGGCGCTGGATTCCAAGCTGATGCTCACCGGCTCGTGCACGATGGTCGACGGCAATGACGACCTCAAGGTGGACGAGCTCATTGACGGCGTGTGGGTCGGCACCATCGTGGCGGACACGCCGGGCAAGCCCTTCAAGGGCGACTTCTCCGCCATCCGCCAGCCCGGCTTCTAGCGCCGTCTCCGGCGACACAGGCGACTCCTCTCATGGTCCTTTGCTCGCGACAGCCCCGGTCGGTGGCTTCTACGTTCACTTCGGCGGCGCTGATGACTGCCGCTGCGCTTGCGGCTGTGGCGTGCAGCGCGCCGACGATCGAACGTCTCGACGGCGAGCCCGACTCCGCCCGCCCATTTACCACCGAGAGGACGGACATCGTGTCGCCGGCCGTCGACGGCTTGCAGCGCTTCGTAAAGGCGATGGAAGACGGCCGCGTCGAAGCAGCGTGGCTCCAACTGAGCAATGAGACGCGCGCAGCCCTGCGAAAGCGCGCGGCGACGGTGAACAAGAACGGCGTCGATTTGATCCGGCCCATGCCAGCCGACGCCAAGGGTGGACCGCTCGAGGACGCCTGGATCGCAGACCCGATCGCGCTCTTCGCGATGCGCGCCGCGACCTCTTTCAAGGCGCTTGAGGCGCCGATGGCTGCCCACGTTCCGGCCGAGGGACATCTGGTCGAACAACAGGTCGAGTTGACGGACGCGGCGGGCAAACAGAAGACCGTGACGATGCGCTTTGAAGGGGTGGCGTGGTGCGTTCACCATCCCTCCCTCGGCGACTAGCTTCGCGCGGTCTGGTTCCCGCATTCGGTCGCGGCAACACCGCCATGGGCCTCAAAGCGTCGCGAGCGTCTTGGTATGTCAGACCCCTTGATCTCCACCTCGGTCGACCCGGTCGACACACCCTTGCAGCGCTTCGTCTACGTGCAGACGATGGGCTGCCAGATGAATGTCTACGACACGGAGCGGATGCTCGAGGGCCTCGCGGCGCACGGCTATCTGCCCACCGACGACGAGAGCCGCGCCGACCTCATCTTGATCAACACATGCAGCGTTCGCGAGCGCAGCGAACACAAGGTGACCTCGATGCTTGGGACCTGGCGCCGTCTCAAGGAACACAACCCCGACCTGGTGCTGGCGGTCTCGGGCTGCGTCGCCCAACAGGAAGGCGAACGCCTGCTGCGTCAGGTCCGCCACCTCGACCTCGTCATTGGACCCGACCAGATTGGCCGCCTGCCCGAGCTTGTCGCCGAGGTGCGTGCGCGCGGTGGACGCCACGCCGAGACGGACTTCATCGATCGCAAGACCTACCGCTTCGCCGATGCCGCGCCGCCGGCCGACCAGCGGGTGTCCTCCTTCGTCACTGTGATGAAAGGTTGCAACAAATTCTGTAGCTTCTGCATTGTGCCGACGACGCGGGGCCGCGAAGTCAGCAAGCCCGCCGACGACGTGATCAGCGAGATCGAGATGCTCGCCAGCCACGGGGTCCGCGAGATCACGCTGCTGGGCCAGAACGTCAACAGCTACGGCAAGGACCGCCACAGCCACGGCGAGGTCGACTTTACGGGTCTGCTTGAGCGCGTCTGCGCGGTCGACGGCGTCGAGCGTGTGCGCTTCAGCACGAGCCATCCGATGGACTGTACCGAGAGGCTCATCGAGGCCTTCGGCTACCTGCCCGAGCTGATGCCCTGGTTCCATCTGCCCGTTCAGTCGGGGTCGCTGCCGGTGCTGCGGATGATGCGCCGCACCCACGATGTCGACGGTTACCGGCGCCAGATCGAACATCTACGCCGCGTGCGCCCAGACATTGCCATGTCCACCGACATTATCGTCGGCTTTCCAGGCGAGACCCTGGCGGATCATCAGGCGACTCTCGACCTGCTTCGCGAGATTCGATTTGCGACCATCTATTCGTTCGCCTACTCCGAGCGGCCCGGCACCGCCGCTGCCCGGCTCGGTGACGATGTGCCACTTGCGGAGAAGAAACGTCGTCTCGCGGAGGTACAGGCGCTTCAACGCGAGATCAGCGAGTCCTGGCTGTTGTCCTTTGAGGGCAGCGAGGCCGAAGTTCTCTTCGAAGGGGCGTCATCGGTCACAGAGGCCGGCGGGCCCCAGTCGCGGCGGATCGTCGCCCAACTTTACAGCGCACCGCAGGTGATGGGACGCACGCCGCACAACATCAAGGTGAACGTCGACACGAACGAGCCGGGGGCGACGCGTACGTGGCCTGGCCGTCTGGCGACGGTGCGCATTGCCCGCGCCGCTCGCAACTCGCTGCACGGCGAGCTGGTGGCCTGGCGCTAGGGGCCGGCACGAAACAAGTCGGCGAAGCGAGAGCCTCGAG
>CALGHC010000553.1 GCA_937915965.1 uncultured Myxococcales bacterium | reverse complement strand
CGCAGCACCCGCACCAGCTTCATCAGCTGCACGTCGATGCCGTAGACCGCGTCGTGACCGTCGTCGAAGGGATCGTCGAAGAAATGATGGCGAGTCAACGCCTTCTTGTACTCCGAGAAGGGGGTCGCGCCGTACGACTCGATCAGGTCATAGAGGCGCTGGAAGGCGTTGCGGGCGATCTGCGGTTCGGCACGCACGAGGTCCAGGTACTCCTGGAAGCTGCCCTCCCAGAGCAGGTCCTTGAAGCGCCTGGTGTCCTGCCCCTTGCGGATCAGGTCGAGGATCGCGGCGGCAGGTTTGTCGCTCGGGCTCGCTGGCGTCTTCATGGTCCCTCCGTGTCGCTGCCGGCCTCATTTTGGGGTGGGGCACCGGCCGGCCCTCAGGCATTCAACGCGCGAGGACCGATCTTCATTCTGCCGATTCCGTTGAACGTTGCGAGCGGGGGACCGCGTGCATGGATGGGAAACGGTGCGGAATGAAAGGCGATGGTTGCTTGGCGACCACCGGGATGGCACAGCCGGATGGCAGGCGCGGGGGTGGCAGATTGGCTGACCACCCCCGCGCCGATCGCTGTCGTTTTGTCGCGGTCGGATTAGCTACTCTTTTGTGAATACATAGCTTTGCGTGAATGCCGTCGGTCGGCTGAGGATCGGCAGCCCGCGAATCGCGCGGAACTTGCTCTCGATGCACGAGGCGAAGGCGCCCGCGGCGCCGAGGATGCGCACCGCTGTGACGGTGCCGCCGGTGCCGACCGTGAAGCGGACGCTGACCTTGCCGCCGAGGCCCGGGTTGCTGCGCAGGGCGGTCTCGTAGCACCGGCGCACGGCGGTCGCCTTGCGGCTGATGATGGCGCCGACGCCCTTGCCACCGACGACGTTCTCGCCGCCGACGGGAGGCGGAAACTCGATCTTGACGACTGGTTCGTGTTTGGGCGGAGCCACGGTCGCCGCGACGCGGCCTCGATCGAATCCCGTCGGCCGGGCGATGCGCACCCGCTCGGCGGTCTGGCCCTGCACCCCGTGGGGGATCGCCAGCGCGGTCTGCCCCGGCGAAGTGTCAGCGCCTCCCGTGCCGGCAAACCTGGTGCCAGCCACCTCGTTGGGGTCGTCGCCAGCGTCGGCCCACAGGCGCGACCGCGCGCCGTTTCGCCCGAAGCCACCAGCGATGGTCTTGGCCATGGCGCCCGCGCGGGCGTTGCGCTTGCGGGCTGCCGGGTCGACGGTCGCGCCTGTCGACTGAGGAGGCTCGCGAGCCGCCTCGGGCGATTCGCGCCGCGCCTTCTTGGCCGGCTTGTCGGGCCTGTCGCGCTTGTCGGGCTTGTCGGGCTTGTCGGGTTCGACCTTCGCGGCGGGGGCCAGAGGTGCCGCTGGCGCCACCTTGGGCGGTTCGGGCTCGTCGCGCTCGAAGATCTCGACCTCAATCGGGCCCCGCTCGACCAGCTCAGGCGCGCGAGCTGACTGCTCGTAGATACCCGTGGTCGCCTGGTAGATCATGGCCTGGCCGACGACCGCGCCGACCAGCAGGGCGGCGATCGCGAAGCTCGTCGACCAGGCGATGTCGTTGACGACCCAGCCGCCGATCCGGGCGACCAGCGTCCTGGACTCAACGACCGGTACGACGATCCGCTGACGGATTACCTGGTACAGCACGGTGTACGGCCCCATGCGGGCGCGGCCGCGGCTGCCCAGCGGCAGGTGACAGCGGATCTGATCGCCTCGCCGGCGAGCGATGCCGGCCTCGATCAGCTGCGCCGTGCCGCGCGGCGCGGCGTCGACCAGCGCCAGTCGGGTGTCGACGTCGGCGGCGGCCTCGAGCTCGAACGAGCCGTCGTTGCCATTGCGGAATGTCAGCGCAGGGCCCTCGTAGTCGGCGTCGAGGACGACGTCGCAGCCCTTGTCACGGCCGATGCGGACCCGCTTGCGGTTGACGTAGACGCGGTCTGAGATGAGGCGGTCGGCGTGCACCAGGCCGATACGCAGGACCGTGCGCTCGCGGGTCAGCGTCGGCCGCGCGTCGGCGCGGACAAACTGGAACATGACGAGCAGGTCGCCGTAGCTCACTGAACCACCCGAGGTGTGCTCGACCGGTACGCAGCGGCGGCCGCGCACCTCGACGACCGGGTTGCCGCCGTCCGTTCCGCGCAGCTGGATGCGGGCGCGCGGGTCGGTCGGCAGCACCAAGAAGTAGCCGTCGTTCTGCACGCGCAGCACCTCGAGGTAGTCGGGCACTGCGGTGCGTTCACCGGCGGACAGCTGCACGGTGGCGTCGGCGCGTGTGCCGATCGAGACATCTGAGCGGCACTCAAGGACCTGCTCGCGCAGGATGTGGCCGTTGGCGATCACCCCGATGCGTACGCGCCGTTCCTGGCGTCCTTTGTGGTCGGCGCGCTTGGGCTGGTTGATTTGCGCTGGTTGGCCCGGCTCGTTCGATCGGCTTGGCTGGTTTCGGCTGCGGAACATGGAACACCTCCGTGGTGGCCGGGTAGGTGAAGGGCAACACCGGCGTTCGGGAGAGGTGGACGGGTGAAGGGCTGGAGTCGGTCTGTGAAGATGTGTGTGGCGGAAGGGCTGCGCGGGGTTGGGCTGGCCATGTCGTGGCGTTGGACCCATGCGGCTGAAGCCACGGGCTGGATCTGCGAAGCCCGGCCTTCGCCGGGCTGGTTGGGGCGGCGCGGTGGGGGGTTGGGGCGGCCATGTCCTGGTATTGGACCCATGCGGCTGAAGCCACGGGCTGGATCTGCGAAGCCCGGCCTTCGCCGGGCTGGTTGGGGCGGCGCGGTGGGGGGTTGGGGCGGCCATGTCCTGGTATTGGACCCATGCGGCTGAAGCCACGGGCTAGATTTGAAAAGCCCGGCCTTCGCCGGGCTGGTTGGGGCGGCGCGGGGCGGGGTTGGGCTGCCGATGTCTTGGCATCGGACCCATGCGGCTGAAGCCACGGGCTGGATCTGCAAAGCCCGGCCTGCGCCGGGCTGGTTGGGGCGGCGCGGGGCGAGATGGCGAGATTGGGTGGGTGTGCGGGTGGCGGGGGTCAGTCGCCGACCATTGCGCAGTTGTCGGTCGTGATTGGAGCCTCGGTCTCAGCTATCCAGACGGTCTTTGCTGGCAGGCTCAGATCGATTGAGGCGCAATACCAATCGAAGCCGCGGGCGTGATCGAAGCGTACGCGCAGCTCCTTCGCTGGCCAGGGGGGCCACAGGTAGGGCAACACGAGTTGGCCGTCTTTGGCAGGCCGGGCGCTGCTCTTCGGCCAGCTCAAGCTGGCGCTGCTGCCGCTGAAACCCAGCCATGCCAGGGTCGCAGGGGCGATATCCTTCCATTTTGGGTCCTTGCCCGGCTTGGCGTTCGACTTCAGGACGAACAACCGCAGCTGCTCGAAGGCGTCGGCCTCTACCGCCTCGACCCGGGGCTTCCATCCGCTGGCGAGGATGAACGCCGCTAGCTTGTCGGCCACCGCGCGCTCGGTAGGAATACCCGCCAGCACGGTCCAGCGTTTGCCCTCGTGGCCGCGCAACCACATGCCCTCGGTGACACGCGGAAAACCGTCATGCTCGGGCAGACCTTGCTTCACGTAGCGCTCGTATTGCTGGTGGGCTTTCTTGCGGTCTTTGTGCTCGAAGGCGACGACGGCGAAGCCGTTGGTCTGGACCGGTCCGAGCGCTTCGAAAGCGATGACACCTGCTGCGCCCGGCAGGTCGGGGTGGCTGAGAGATATCCGCAGCGGGCGGGCGGTGGCTTCCTTCTGACGTGACCTGTAGACCACTCTGACGACCTCGCCCCGGCCGTTGACCCGCTCCTTGAGGACGAGGCGCGCGCCTTCCACCGGCTTACCCGACTCGGTGACCCGCAGGTCGTAGCCATGCTTGCCGCGGCGAGAATGGGGCAGCGCCTTGTCACCCGGCCACATGACCACGATGTCGGCCAGCACGGTGGGGTACTTCGGCGCGTGCACGTAGCGCCGTGTCACCGTGAAGTCAGCGGCACGCGCGCCCGCTGGCGCGAAAACGCACGCCCCTAGGACAGCGACCACAGCAAGGGAGAAGAGCGTCAAGCGCATGGCGGCCTCCGGGCGTGTTCCAGAGTGCCCGCTGCGGCGACGCGTGACAACGCGGGCCGCCGCGTGGGCGAGCCCATTGTCCGCCGTCTGCGAAACACCGAACTGGCTCGCTTCGAGCTGCTTCGAGCTGCCTCGAGCTGCTTCGAACTGCTTCGAGCTGCTTCGAGCTGCCTCGAG
>CALGHC010000552.1 GCA_937915965.1 uncultured Myxococcales bacterium | reverse complement strand
CGTCACGTTGCTGCCGCTTTTGCTGTTGCTTGCCCCCGCGGCGGCGCACGCTGACAAGGTCCTGGGCGCCGAGCTCTCGGTCGTCCAGCCCTTCGGGAGCGGCACGAGCGGCCTGGACTCCGGTACCGGGCTCGACGCCCGCGCGGGCTACGAGCTGCCGATTCCCTTCCTGCTCGTCGCGGTCGAGGCCGTGTTCGGCGTCGCGACCATGAACCCGGCCGATCAGACGAATGACAGCCTGCTCGGCTACCGGGCCATGGCGGGCGCACGCCTCGGTTGGGGTTGGCTGTTCTCCCCGCAGTTCTTCGCTCACGTCGGCTACGGACGCATGGGCAGCGCGGATCACGTGCCGGTGCGAGGAGTGGCCCTCGATCTCGGCGGCGCACTCGACTTCAACGCGTTGCCCTACCTGCGCGCCGGCATCCACGCCGCCTGGAACAGGATCCAGGGCAACGTCCAGGCCCCCCAAGGCGGGCCATCCGCCTACAACTGGTTGACCTGGGGCGTGCAGGCTTCGCTGGTCTGGTGACCGCGCCGCCGAGACGCTGCCAGAACGCCAGAACGCCAGAACGCCGGGCCGCCGGGCCGCCAGGCCGCTAGGCCGCCTCGGCGCCGGCGACGTCGTCGCCCGCAGTCAACTCAAGGACGTGATCCACCGGTCGGCGCAGCGAGCGAGCGCTCGGCGCCGGCGCGCGAAACAGCCGGAATACCAGGATCTCCGAGGCGTCTGCGCTGACATCGAACTGGCACTCGAAGCGCTGCCGCAAGCCCCGGACCGTTTCGACGTCCGCCGGCGAGAGGCCACGCCCGCCGTGATGCGCGACCAGATCGAAGAGGAAACCGAGCGTGGCCATCGGATGAAGCCACAGGTCGCGCGCCGTCGCCTCCAGCCAGACGCGCTGCAACGCCCGGCCGCCCTCGAACCACGTCGCCGCGCCGCGCCCTGGCAGGCTCAACAGGCCGACCGCGGAGCTCGCACAGACGCTCTTGCGCGACGGCGCCTCCAATGCCCGACCCAGACCCAGGCGCGCGAGCTCAGCCATCGCCGGTGCGTGCACGAGCAACCGCAGGGCCGCGCGTTCGCCGCGGCGCAGCTCCAGAGTGTCGAGATCCATGCCGTCGCCGTGCTGAGCCGCTTCTTGAGGGGTCCACCGCAGCTCATCCTTGAGCTCGGCGAGCATCGTCGCCGATAGGAACCGGATGCGGTCGGCCGCGCCCAGAATATCGCCCAGTTCGGCCAGCGACTGTGTGTCTTCAGCGAGCTGCAGCTGGCCGCCGCGGGTCGCGGCCGCCTCGAACAGCGCCTCGCGATCCCCCACGGTCAGAGGCAAGCCATCACCCACCCTGCGGTTGGTCGCCCGCCGAGCTACCTCAGCGAGGAGCCGATGCCGCCGCGGCGGGCTGCGCTCGAAACCGAGGCGGCAGACTCGACCACCAGGCTCGGCGTCGACGTGAACCCGAACGCGGAACCCCATCGCGGCCGCCGCGAGGTCGAGGTTCTCGACCGCCGACCCGATAGCGGCGCGCACCGAGAGACGCTCCGGATCCATCGCCGGAACGGCGACCCTGCGGTCGTCGAGGCAGGCGAGCTCCGCGCCGTCGTACACAAAGCGCCAGGGTTGCGCGTTTCCACCGGTGGGCGCGAGCACCGCGTAGGCAACGAGGGCCTCGATCTGGCGCCCGTCCGGGACCTCACTGGCGCCGTGGGGGTTGAGACGGGCGAGCGCGGCGGCGTCCAGAAGGACACCGGCGTCGATTCCGCCGCCTGCTTCCTGCGCAGCGGCCGCGTGCCGGTTCAGCCCCAGAGGACCGCCGAGCTCGGCGTCCACCTCGGCGTGCTGACCCCGGCCATCTGCGATGATCTGCTCGATGTCGATCGCGAATCGTCCCGACGTGCGCAGGCCGCCCAGCAGGATGCGGCGGCTCGCGTCGGTGACGGCCGCACCGCCCAGGGCGACCGCCGAGGCGAGCTGCGGCCAGGTCGAGACCGACTCGCCCATCTCGATCAGCGAGGCCGCGCCGCGATCGCTCAGCACGTCCATGCCCAGGACACGCATGACGAACTCGATGCGCGCGTCGTCATCCGCCGCGGCCACCGCGTCGAGATCCAGGTCGCCAGCGAGGCCGTGGAAGAGGGGGCGGTGGGGCTCCAGATCAAATCGCTCGATGTCGAGCAGGCCCCGTTCGCTGGTCGCCATGAGCACCGGGATGCCCAAGGCGCGGGCCCGCTGGCGCAACAGCACCTTCAGCGCGAGGTCGTCGCACTCCTCGACCAGGACGTCGAGGCGACTGTGGCCATCCGACCCAACCAGGAAAGCGTCGATTCCGTCAGCCTGAACACCGTCAAAACCGGCCTCGATGTCGAGATAGGGGTCCATCTCGAACATGCGCCGCGCGGCAACGACGACCTTGTTGATGCCCAATTCGTCGACACCGGCGCGCAGACGATTGAGGTTCGACAGGTCGAGGCGGTCAAAGTCAGCCAACCTGAAGTGGCCACCGACTCCTTCCTGGGCCAGGGACAGCGCGCACGCTTGTCCCACCGACAGGCCAACGACGCCGACGCGGGCACCAGCGAGGCGGGCCTGTTCCGCGGTGCTGATCTTGTGGCGGTTGCGGTCAGATCGCAGCTCGCGGAAGAGCGGCTTGGGCAGGATGTGCACGAGCCGACCGGACCAGGGAAAGAGCACCCAGGTGCCCCACTCTTCGAGAGGTCCGTCGCCGTGCAGGCCCGCCGCGGCGGTGTCGAGCGCCGCACCGGCGAGCTTGTCGCCGGGTCGCCGGCTGCGTACCAGCTCGCGCATCTGAGCGCCGATCGGGTCGCGCACTTCGAGCACCGCGCCGTCGTCGAAGAACGCCGCGAGGGCATCCCGATCTCCGTCGTCACCGAGCGACAGAAGCCGCGGCCGCCAACTGCGTGAGTCTTCGGCACCAGCGTCGCGAATTCGCGCGCGCCAATCCGATCCATTTTGGCTCGCCATGGAATTCTCCTCGGCAAACTGCTGCCCGCTGTCTGGTGCCAGGTCCGCTAGCTGCCGACGGACTCGCTGCCGACGGACTCGCTGCCGACGGGCTCTGAGTCCTCGGCCAGACCGCCAGCCTCTTCCGCTGCGGCCTCATGGGCGCCGGGCGCGACCATCGGAATGCGGATGATGAACTCCGCACCCACGGGCCGAGCCCGGTTGAGTTCGATAGTACCATGATGGAGGTCTGCCACCTCACGACTGATGGCCAACCCCAATCCTGTGCCCTTGCCGGGTTCTTTGGACGTGTAGAAGGGCGCGAAGATGCGCTCAACCAGCTCGGGCGGAACCCCTGGGCCGTTGTCGGCCACCCGAATCTCCAGGTGGCCTTCGCTCACGTCGACATGCACCTCAACCAGACCATCGGGCCCCTCGCAGGCGTCGATGGCGTTGCTGATCAAGTTCATGAAGGCCTGATTGATCAGCCCCGGGTAACACAGCACGGGCTCGTCGTGCGTGACGTGTCGCTCGATTCGCACCTCTGTGCGCCGAAGCCGGAAGTCGAGAATCGACAGCGTCGAGTCAAGCAGCTCGCCGATGACGGCAGG
>CALGHC010000551.1 GCA_937915965.1 uncultured Myxococcales bacterium | reverse complement strand
TGGCGACGACCAGCTTGCGAATCGGTCGGATCGTCGGCTCGGTCTCCCGGCCCGTAGATGGAGTCGGCGGTGCCGTCGCGGCGGGAGGACTGGGGGTCGACTGGCTCATCTTTTCCTCAGCGTCTTCGGCCCAGCAGGACGGGGACCGCCGGCAGGCCCGGATGGGTCCCGATCCGCGCTGCCTCACCTCGGCGTCGCGGCGGCGGCTGCCAGACGGCTACGAACACTACATCCGCAGCACTCCGAAATGGGGCGCCTGGGCCGCGACGTCACGGTTCCATGCCGCGGACAGCCCAACCGACAACGCGTCACGAGTCTGGCGAGGGTCGATGATGCCATCGTCCCATATCCGGCTGGTCGCATACCACGGGTTCGAGGTGCGGCTGAATTCAGCCTTCACGCCGTCCTCAAGCGCGCGCATGTCGTCGGCGTCGGGCTCGACGCCAAAGCGCCGCAGCGCGTCCTCTTGAATCATGCGCATCACGCCAGCTGCCTGGTCGCCGCCCATCACGGAGATCCGCGACGTCGGCCAGGTCAGCAACAGCCGCGGGTCGAAGGCGCGACCGCACATGCCGTAATTTCCAGCGCCGAAGGACCCGCCAACCAGCACCGTGAACTGCGGCACCGAGGCGGTTGAGACGGCGTGGACCATCTTGGCGCCGTCCTTGACGATGCCGCCGCGCTCGGCCTCGGTACCAACCATGAATCCAGTGATATTTTGCAGATAGAGAATCGGCACGCGCTTCTGGCAGCAGAGCTGGATGAAGTGGGCGGCCTTCAACGCAGAGCTCGAGTACAAGGGGCCGTTGTTGCCAAGCACGCCGATCGAGTAGCCGTCGAGTCGGGCAAATCCGCAGACCAGGGTCTCGCCGTGGTCGCGTCGGAACTCGTCGAGATCGGAGTCGTCGATCAGCCTGGCCATGACCTCACGGATATCAAAGGACTCGCGCAGGTCAGCGGGCACAATGCCGATCAGCTCGTCCGGGTCGAACGCGGGCGGCGCTGGTGTGTCGCGGGGAATCGCGTGTCCGGCGCGGCCGAGATTGCGAACGATCTCACGGCCGATCCGGATCGCGTCGGCGTCATCGTCGGCGAGATAGTCACACAGGCCAGAGACCCGCGCGTGCATGTCGGCGCCGCCAAGCGTCTCGTCGTCGGTGACCTCGCCGGTGGCCGCCCGGACCAGGGGCGGGCCGGCGAGGAAGACCTTGGCCTGGTCCTTGACCATCACGGTGTAGTCGCTCATCCCGGGGATGTAGGCGCCACCGGCCGTCGAGCTGCCAAAGACCAGCGCGATCTGCGAGCAGCCGGCGGCAGACATGCGCGCCTGGTTGCAGAAGACGCGACCGCCGCGGCTGCCCATGGCGAAGAGCTCGGCCTGGTAGAGCAGGTTGGCGCCGGCAGACTCGACCAGACCGACCACAGGCAGACCATTTTCCATGGCGATCTGCTGGGCGCGCACGGTCTTGTCGACGCTGACCGGGTAGATGGCGCCGCCCTTGACGCGGGTGTCGCTGGCCGAGACGACGACCAGGCGACCGGCGACCTGGCCGATTCCGGTGATACAGCCGGCGCCCGGACACTCGTCGTCGTATTGATCGTAGGCGGCGAGGCTCGACAGCTCGAGGAAGGGCCCGTCGCGATCGATCAACCGCTCCACCCGCTCGCGGGGGCTGAGTTTGCCGCGCTTCGCCAGCTTGGTCGCGGCCCGTTCGCCACCAGCGGCGCGCGCCTCGGCGAGGCGAGCGGCGAGGAGCTCTAGCTCGGCGATCATGGCGACGCGGCGCTCGCGGTACTGCGGACTGCGGCTGTCGAGGTGGGTTCGGATGCGGGGCATGGCGGCTCTCTGAGCGGGGGCCAGCGGGCACGACCCGCCGAGCCGAGAGGGTCGCGGTCGCGGGGCATCGGGGTCAAGGGGCGGCGAGCGACGCGGGCGGCCTAGATCCCCTGCACCCTAGATCCCCTGCACCTTCGTGAGGATCTCGCGCATGATCTCGCTGGTACCGCCGCCGATGGTGATCAGGCGCACGTCGCGCCATACGCGGCTGATGTCGTACTCGGCCGTGTAGCCGTAGCCACCGTGGAGCTGCAAGCAACGGTCTGCGACCTTGCACGCGAGCTCGCCGCCGAAGAGCTTGGCCATGGAGATCTCGCGAATGGCGTCTTCTTCGCGATCGACCAGATAGACGGCGCGGTAGTTGAGCTGGCGGGCGGCCTCGAGCTCTGTCTCGAGCTGGACGATCTGGTGGCGAACGGTCTGAAAGCCGGTGAGCGGCTTGTTGAACGCATGACGCTCGCGGCAATAGTCGACGGTCGTGTCGAGGATCCGCTGGGCGCCTGCCACCGACGAGATGGCACCGACCAAGCGTTCCCCCTGGAAATTCATCATGATGTAGAAGAATCCCGCGTCCTCCTCGCCCAGACGGTACCGGGCCGGGATACGTACGTTGTCGAAAGAGATCTCAGCCGTGTCCGAGCAGTGGTTGCCGATCTTCTCGAGCTTGCGGGTGACCCGGTAGCCAGGCAGATCAGTCGGAACCAAGAACAGCGAGATACCACCGTAGCCGTCGTCACCCGTACGGGCCGCCAGGGTGATGAAATCGGCACGCGTGCCGTTGGTGATGAACGTCTTGGACCCAGTGATCAGGTAGTCGTCGCCGTCGCGAACCGCGCGGGTGCGCACCCCCGCGACGTCACTGCCAGCCCCTGGTTCGGTGATGCCGAGCGCCGCGATCTTCTCGCCGGCGACGGCCGGCGCCCAGAACTCCTCCTTCTGCTCGTGTGTGCCGATCTCGCCGATGATCGGCGTCGCCATGTCCGATTGGACAAGCAGAGCCATCGTCAGGCCGGCCTGACCCGAGGCGGTCATCTCCTCGGCGTAGCAGGTCGTGAACCACCAATCGAGACCCAGGCCGCCATACTCCTCGGGTACGCGAATGCCGAGCAGGCCAAGGTCGGCGGCCTGCTTGAAGATCTCGCGAGGAAAGAGCCGGGCGTCTTCCCAAGCGTCACGGTGTGGATACAGCTCGCGGAGGCACCAATCGCGGACGGTCTTGCGGAACGCCTCGTGCTCTTCGGCGAACTGCGAGTAGGCGCGGTAGCGTGCGTCGTGGCTCATATGGGGCCTCATGCGGTTGCGGGAGCTGGCGGACAGCGAGCGTCTGAAGCGAGTGTAGAAGCGCGATCGGACAGGGGTCAACGCGAGACCAGGGCGATGATTCTCTCCCCACGCAGCAGTTGGTCTGCGGGTCGCGGGTCGTCGGGGCACCGTGACCGTCGAGTCAAGTCGAGTCGAGTCGACTTGAGCGAGCCGAGGCCGTTGGTCGGTACGCGTGACGAACTGGCCGTGGCCGTGTATCCAGGCTCCCCCCCACGGTCTGCCGGCGCGGCAGGAGCCCGATGCGTACACCGCCCCCCGCACCACCCAGCGCGCCCACGCAGTCGCCGCCCGCCGTCGAGGGGGCGCTGCGCACCGAGGTCACGGCGACCCTTCGCCTCGCCGTGCCGGTCGCCGTCACCCAGCTCAGCATGATGGCGATGGGGGTCATCGACACCCTGCTCGTAGGACCCCTGGGCGCCGACGCCTTGGGCGCGGTCGGCATCGCCAACGTCGTCTACTTTGCGGTCACCACGTTCTTCGTCGGCGTCTTGATGGCGCTCGACGCCCTGATCTCGCAGGCGTTCGGCGCCGACGACAGCGCCCGCGCCGGCCGGCTTCTGTGGCAGGGTACGTGGCTCGGGCTGGCGACGGGCGTGTTGGCCACCTTGTGTTTCCTCGACACGCGCTGGCTCTTCGACCTCGCTGGCCAACCCGCCGAGGTCGGCCGACTCGCCGATCTCTACCTCACCGCGCGGGCTCCATCGGCGGTCGCGCTCATTACGTTCACCGCCACGCGCGCCTGGCTCAACGGAGCCGGCGAGGCCCGCCCCGTCATGGTGTTGACGCTGATCGCGCTCGTGATCAACGGGGTCGCCGATGTCGGCCTCATCTACGGGCGCTTCGGCTTGCCGGAGATGGGCGTGGCCGGGGCGGGCCTGGCGACGACCATCGTGCGTTGGTTCCTGCTGCTGACGACCATGGCGGTTCTCGCCAGCCCACGCTGGCGTGGCCACAATCTCGCGCCAAGCCGACCGAGGTGGCGCGAGCTGCGCGCGATTGTCGGCCTGGGTCTGCCGATCGGCGCACAGATGCTCGCGGAGTTCGGCATCTTTGGCGCCGCGGGCGTGATGGCTGGATGGCTGGGGGCGGACGCGCTCGCTGCCCACCAGATTTCGCTGACGCTCGCCGCCCTCGTCTTCATGGTGCCCGTCGGCATCGCGATCGCCGGCTCGGTG
This sequence comes from uncultured Myxococcales bacterium, assembly GCA_937915965.1. Taxonomy (GTDB): domain Bacteria; phylum Myxococcota_A; class UBA9042; order UBA9042; family UBA9042; genus CALGHC01. Next base: position 1,249 of record CALGHC010000551.1, on the reverse strand, counting down.
CGCGTCGGCCAGGAAGTGGGCGGCGGACGCCTGGACGGCGCGATGCGCGCAGGCCAGGTCGCGCTAGCGCTTGGCGCAGCTTTCATGGTCGCGGCCGCGGCGGTCTTTGTCAGCGTGCCCTCCTGGCTCGCCGGCCTGTTCAGCCCCGATCCCGCGGTGGTCCGCATCGGCGCAGGACTGCTGGTGATCGCAGCGATCTTCCAGGTCGCCGACGGCCTGCAGGTGGTCGCGGCGGGCTGCCTGCGCGGCGCCTCGGAGACCCACTCGGCCTTGATCGCCAACCTCGCCGCCCATTGGCTGGTCGGCATCCCGCTGGCGTGGTTCCTCGCCTTCCCCATGGGGCTCGGCGTCGAGGGTCTGTGGTGGGGCATGACCGCCGCGCTCTTCGTCGCCGGCATATCGCTGACGTGGCGCTTCCTGCGCGGCGGCTGGCGAGCGAAAGCCGGCGGCCACGGCGACCCACACGTCAGCCGCGCGGTCTGAGGTCGGGACGATGCCCGCGTGAGGGCGCCGCCTCAACGCTTCGCCTCTCTGCTTCGCCTCTCTGCCTCGCCTCAGCGCCCTTCGTACAGGGACCACAGCCGCCGCATCGCGCCGCCGTAGCGGGCCTCGAGTGCCACGGGATCTTTGAGCTCTGGCTCATTTTGCAGCGTGACGAACGGCACCTTCAAGCCGTGGATGTCGAGGAAGCCGTCGTCGCGGCCGCCGGTCAGCTCGGCCCAGTCCTGCTCAGCCGAGAAGCGCTCCAGGGCCTCGTCCGGCAGCTTGTGGGCGAGGATGCTGTGCGCGAGGGACTCCTGGTAGCGCGCCTCGTTCTTGCGGCGCGACTCTTCGTAGGTGACCTGAATGTAGCAGATGGCCGCACGCTCGAGGACCTCTCGTGAGAACGACGGGTACGCCGCAGCATAGCCCCCGTCCACCTTGCCTCGGGCGAACTCGATGAAGAGGGTGTGGTCCTCATAGAAGTCTGGATTCGCGAGATAATCGCGGCGGGTGGTCTGGTCGAGTTTGCGGATCATCATGTCGAGGATCCGGTCTCCCTCAAGCTGCACGTAGCCCAGTGGGACGGTGCGCGAGTACAGGCGCGGCTCGCCCATCTGCTCCCAGATGTCGTCCTCGACGAACTTCTCCCACAGCCACACGAAGTCATCGATCTCAACGATGTCACCGATGTGGTAGCGGTCGCCGCGATCGGCGAGAGGCGAGCGCTTGATGAAGTCGATCAGCTCGGACTTGCCGCCAGCGGGGC
>CALGHC010000550.1 GCA_937915965.1 uncultured Myxococcales bacterium | reverse complement strand
CCCGCCTTCTCGACCGCTTCGGTGCGGGCCTCCAGGGCCTCGACGCGCTTCTCGAGGGCGGCGAGGCGCTCGCGGGCGCGGCTGAAGGCAGGATCAACGGCGAGCGCCTCGGCCAGCAAGCGCCGCGCGTCGTCGCGGGCGCCGCGGTCGCTCGCTTCGAGCGCGCGGCCATACGCTTGCATCGCTGGCAGGCTGCGGGTCGGCGGCTTGCCGATCTTCATGCGCATTAGCGGCGAAAGCGCGACGCCGAAGGCGCCGAGCAGGCCGCGAGCGAGCTCGGCTTCGACATCAAAGAAGCTGTCGAGCTCGCCCTCGGCTTTGGCCGTGGCCATGACCTCGCCGGTCTCGACCGATAGGAAGCGGCCGTCGAGGCGCAGCTTCGAGCCGGCGCGGGCGAGCGCTCCGGTGAGCACGATGTCGGCACCGAGCAGTTTGCCCATGCGTTGCGCGGTCCGCCGGTCTGCCCACTTCGAACGCGACAGCTTCTGCTCTTGCATCAGCGCGCCGAGGCGCTCGCGCTCGACGACCCGTAGGTCGCTGCTGACCGAGAGGTCGGTGATCAGCATGTCTGCGAGGCCGGCGGCGAGGGCGTCAAGGCCGTCGTCACCGCTCTTGTTTTCGAAAGGTGCGACGGCAAGGACGAGGCCATCGGCGGCGGCCGCAGGGCGGGGCGCACCGATCAGGCACGCCGCCAAGGCGAGGCAGCCGAGCCCAATTCTGGCGTTCCACAGAGGCCTGGCGTTCCACAGAGGCCTCGCGTTCCACAGAGGCCTGGCGTTCCACAGAGGCCTGGCGTTCCACAGAGGCTGGTGGCTGAATCGGCGACGGGCGGTCGGCATCGGCTCTCCTGGGCGCGCGGCGAGCGAAGCGAGGATCACCCGGGAGCGAGCCCCCGGCAAGGCCGAGTAGGTGCCGGGGTGCGGTCGTGCGGTCCGTGCCGCGAAGGTCGAGGCCAGGCGTCCGGTCGGACGCCGCGCAGGGCCACGAACACCGCGACGCCGTTCAGGCCGATGTTCTTGGCGACGCCTCGCGCCTCACGCCTCCCGCTTCCCGCCTCCCGCCTCCCGCTCCGTCTCGCGCGCCGTCAACGCTCGATCAGCAAGCTGACGATTGCGATCTGGGCGACGCACAGCACGCTGCACAGCAGAAAGGCCGCCACCGCCTTTCGCTGCGCCGATCTGGTGAGTCCGCCCCCTTGCAGCGCGTTGGCGGCGAGAGCGAAGCCGTAGAACGCGACCGGCCAGAGCAGCGAGCCGATCAGCGCCACGCGCCACGCTCGCCACGCTCGCGCGTCGTTCGCGCCTCGACCGAACGCTGTGCCGGCCATCGGGTCGAACGTGTGCTGACCTCCGCTGGCCGTCATCCGGGCGCCTGGCCGGGCGGCGTAGCTGTGACTCGTCCCGTCGCCGAGGTTATCGCCGAGCGCGCCGTCCAGGTCGTCACTCGGGTCGTCGCGTAGCTCGTCAGGCAGGTCGGCGTCGTCGATGGCGACGCCCGCCGTCGCGAGCGCCTCGGCGAACTGACGGGCCATCAGCGCGTGTTCTTCCGGCACCTGAACGCGCACTCCGCCGATCGCGCCGCTCAACTGCCAGGCCATCGAACTGAGATGTTCGTCGGGGATGCGGCAGGGCATCCCGGCAGCCTCGAGGGCGGCGCGCAACGTCGCGGCCTGGCCGATGCCGGCTACCGTGGCAATGGTGACGAATTCGGTCATCGCTCGTCTCCGCTGACCGCCGTCGTGAGTTGCGAGGGTCTATTTCGCGCCGGCCGTCGCAGCCGTCTGGCTTGGTCAGTCGCCGGCCTGTAGGACCTTGTAGCGCAGCGTCACTGGCTGCGGGCCGAGGTTGCGGACGAGCTCATATCGGCCGAAACGCTGCGGCATGGCCGACGCCTGTCGCCACTCGACGAACTCGATATCGTCGACATCCAAGACGGTCTTCGAGCCTGTCGCGGGTGGATCCAACACAATGTAGAAATTGACCATGTTCGCGTTCAGCTCGCCGGACCGCAGCGAGGACTTGGGCACCGCCATGTCGAACTGCCGCCACTCGCCGTCCGATTTCAGGTCCACTGGCTGCGTCAGGCTGTCGATCAGCACAGAGTCGGGGTCCTCGGCTGGGTTCGTGTCGTCGAAATGATAGATATCATAACGTATCGCTCCCGCGCCGGCACCGTTCATTCGAGCCTTGAACCGCAGGGAATACGTCGGGACCGGGTCGATGGGCAGACCGGCGCCGTCTGCCTGGCGCTCGACGATGCGGTGGGTCTTGAGGGCCACCCGCGCGACCGGTCGGATCAGCACCGAGCCGTCGTTTGAGTCGTAGCGCGTCAGCTGCAGGAACCACTTGCCCGACGCTGCGCTGCCTGCCACGACGCGCTTGCGGGTGCCGGCCGTACCCCAGTGCGCGTCGCCGCTCGCCTCGCCGTCGGCGAGCACGTCTTCGAAGCTGCCCCAGCCAAACAGGTCACGGCCGATCTCGATCGTCTCGGTCTCGCCATGGTCGAGGCCCAACCGCGCGGCCACCAGCCCCGCCTCGCCGAGGCTGCCTGTCTCTCCCGCCGCCAAGGTCAGCGTCGCCTCCTGCGGCAGCGGCAGCATCGAGGTCAGGACCGCGACGTTGCGCCGCAGCGCGAAGCCCGGTGCCTTGGTGTGCGCGTCTAGCTCGGCCGTGAACGCCTTCACCGCGTTGTCGGTGGGGTCGCGCGCGGTCTCGGCCCCGATGAGGCTCGATTCCCACACCCTCAGGAGGATCCGCTCGGCGGCTTTCCCATAGACCGGAGTCGGACGGTAGTCGACGATCTCGAAGGGGATCAGCTGCGCCTCGATGGGCACCTTGCCCTCCCAGATGACGCGCACGAAGGCGCTGGGGAAGGACGCGAGGAAGTCCTGGTCAAAGATGAAGTTGCCCAAGCTGTAGACGATCAGTCGATCCTTGTACCACTCGACCCCACCGAGCACGTGCGGATGGTGGCAGATGACGATGTCGGCGCCTGCGTCGATCGCCAAACGCGCGTTCTTCTTGACGCTCGCCGACGGGGCCTCCTGGTATTGGAAGCCCGAGTGAAGCTGAACGATGACCGCGTCGGCCGTCTTCTTCAGGGCCGTGATCGCCGCGGGTGACGCGGTCGAGCTCCACATGGCGGCGCCGCCGTGGCCGCGCCGCGCGACCCAGTCCTGCATCTCCGGATACACCGCGGTCAGAGAGGTCCAGACAGCCGCCCGCTCGACGGTCGAGAGGCCAGACTCCGCTTCCTTGTAGACCGCCCAGGCGCCGCCGATGCGGCGAGGCTGGCTGGCCACCTCAAGGGACTGGCTCGAGTAGGACCACAGCCGCTTGTCGTACTGCCAGGACTCCGCCTCAGCCAGGTCGGGAGGCACGGCGACCTCGTCAGAGGGGTAGCTGTCGTTGACGAAGGATCCCGTCACGCTGGTCCAGCACAGCACCCCGACCTGGATGCCTCCGACGGTCAGGGTCTTGGCGGCGTACGCGTCGGTCTCGTTCGCCGACGCGCCGAGATAGGGCAACTGGAACGCATCAAGGGCGTCCAACGTCTCCTTCAGGCCCACCTCCAGGTAGTCCCGGGTGTGGTTGTTGGCGAGCAGCACCAGATCGGCCTTCAGCGCCTTCACCGCAGCGAGTGTCTCTGGTTGCGCGTTGAGAATGAAACGTTTGGCCGGATAGGCGGCCTGAGGGGCGAGGTTGCTGACGGTCGTCTCGAGGTTGATGGTTCGCACGTCCGCGGCGCCGAAGAGGTCCTTGATGTGCTCTACGACCGTGATGGCCCCCGCCGCTGGGGCAGAAGCCGGGATGAGCGGCTCTCCGGAGGTCGGCGCGACGAAGCGACGTCCAAACATGACGTCACCGGTCGCGTGCAGGACCCAGCGCTTGCCACCGAGCCGGCTCCGCAGCTCGACGATCAGCACGCCGCCTTCGTCTTCCTCGCCGATCACGATCGGCCTGGTGAGGTGGTCAGCGGCCGCGACGACGGCCAGGGTCGGTCCCGTGAGCTTCTCGAGGGTGACACCGCCCTCGCCGTCCACGGTCTTGCTGGTGGTCCCGATCGCCACCGTCGCGCCGGCGAGTGGCGATCCACCCTCGTCAACGACTTGCACTGAAACTGAGAACGGCGGAGGCGCCGTCGACCCGGCGTCGGGGCTGACGGAGTCGACGTCGCCGCATCCTGCGACGACCAACGCGGCCAACACAGCGAGCGCCAGTGACCGGGCCAGCCGCGTTGGCGTCGCGCGCCGCGCGGGCCTCGACCATAGAGTTGCCATATCACCTCCCTCCCCAGACACACGCTTCGACAAGGCGTCGGACCTACGGGCCGCCCGTCGCCCTACGGCCGTCGCCCCACAGCGCAGCACCAAAAGCTAGCACGCGCCGGCGCGGGCTGGCGCATATTCGGTTCCTAAGGTAGCGGTTGCACGATGGATAGGCGACACAGCCCGGAGAAGCCGTCGCAGTGGTTGCCGCCGCCTACGGGCAGGCGCCCTCGCTGGCTGCCTGCACACCGTCGATGTTCGCGAGGCACTCGTTGCCGTAGGTCTTGCCGTCGCAACCGCAGACTGGCTTGAGGATCTTCGTACAGACGGTGGGTCTGTCTACGCACTTGCCGCCGGCGCCGCATGTGCCGGCGCAGTAGTCGCCGACGCCGCATGGTTGCGCCGCGCCGACCATGCATCCCTCGCCGCCATCGCCGGTGCACACGCCAGGCTTGTCGGGCAGGAAACAAAACGCGCCGCAGGGACAAATGACCACGTCCTTGCATGTGCCGCTGGCGCACTGGCTGTTCGACCAGCACTCGATCGCGCCGACCTTGTCCTTGCACACCCCCCAGCCCTCGCCCGCGCCGATGCACTCCTGCGGGGCGGCGCAGTCAGAGTCCTCGCCGCAGCAGCCGGGGCCCATGGGCGCGCAGGCTCCCTTTGATTGGACGTTCTGGGCCGCGGCGTTTGCCTCGCAGGCGTTCGAGAACGTCTTGTTCAAGCAGCTGCACACCGGGTCGTATTGGTCGTCGCAACCGCTGGGCTTGGCCGTGCAGACGCCCAAGCCGCTGCAGCCGCTCTCGTCGGCGAGGCGACAGTGGTTGGCCGAGCCGCAGTCGGTGTCCACGCCCCCCATCCCCGACTTGCAGGTCATTCCGACCGCGTCGACGCACGTGCCTTGCACGTCCGCCGCCTTGCAGGCGGCCTTGCAACCGCACGCGGAGGCACCTTGGCAGAGCTGGCCGTCGCCGCATTGCGCGTCGACCCAGCACTGCCCCTTGGCGAGCAGCGAGTTGGCCATGCACTTGCCGGCATTGAAAGGGCCGAAAATACAGACCTCGGCGCTGCTGCACTCCGGCGTGGAGTCGCAGCAGGTCGCGCCGGAGTTGGCAGCGTCGCCGGCGCCGCCATCGCTGACCGGCCCGGTGTCCGCGGCAGCGTCATCGAGGCCACCGCCGTCGGCAGGTCCACCCGCGTCTTCGTCGCCTGCGTCGCTTGTGCCCGCATCGGCGGCGGCGCCGTCTCCTCCGCCATCGCTCATGCCGGCATCGTCGACGCTCGTATCCGCCGCGGTCGAACCGTCGGAACTCGGGTCTTCGCCGGCGTCTTCACTGGCATCTTCACTGGCGCCGTCGCCCGTGTCGGCGACCGTGCCGGCCGTGTCCGATCCCGCGGCGGTGGTGCCGCTTCCCCCTTCGTCGCTGCTGCACGCGGCCGCCATGGCCAGGATCAGGCCAAGCGAGATCCATCGGACGAAGTCAGTCGGGGTCGCTGCGGTCATAGCGGTCGTCGCGGTGGTCCCGGTCGTCGCCGTCACTGTCTTCAATTCGGTCATTGGGGGGCCTCCGCGCGCTGGCCGGCGCGCTCCGCGAGTCGTCGTTCGCCGCACGGCGGCGGCGGCGACTCGCCGGACACACTCGCCAAACCCGGCCGCCGCCGTCAAGGAGACCGAGATTCGTTGTCGAAAATGCCGCGTCGTCAGCGCCGGCGCGGTGGCAGGAGGTCGCGCCGCCGGTGCATTCGCCGCAGGACCTCGCGAAGCCGTTCGAGCCTCTTCGAAGGCGGCGGCGGCAGGCCTCGGTACCAACGGGCGAGGGAGCCGAAGTTTGGCCGTCTTCCTACGCTCCAGGGCGGCGAGCAGATGCGTCCCTGGCGTCTATCCGGTGGCAGCAGAGCGTGCTGGCAGTACAGCACGTGCGAGACGAAATCGCAGGCCAGCTGCTCTGCGCTGAAGATCGGCTTGCGACGTTTGTCTGCGATTCGCTGCTCGTGCAGCCAGATGTGGGTGAACTCGTGCAGGAGCACGCTGGGGACTCGTTGCACGCTCAGCTCGGGGTTCACCCAAACCGGCGCAGGTCGCTGCGAGCCGATCGTACAACCGTTCGGCCAGCGACCATCGGCGCGCCGACACTGATCACCCGTCAGGAGCTTGAAATCGACCTCGCGTTCGATCGCGAAACCTGCGCCCTCGTAGACTTTGAGAATCTGTGGGCCGATCTTCGCCAGCTCATCGGCCGTGATCGCAGACGCGGTGCGCGCCATGCCCGCGAAGGCGAGTACCACACTGACCACAAGAGCGACGCGCGTCACGCAATGCAGTGCGCCACACGCAGAACCGGCGGCGCTGGCAGCAGCTCTGGCAGCCTCACGCCGCGGGGAGTTCGAGGGGTGTGGCGACGGAGTCGCTGAGTTGGATCGCGGGCGTTCAGCTGTCACGGGCCGCTGGGTGCAGGAGCCGCTCGCTTGACGATGTCGCCTTCGACGGTCACGGGCACGCACCCAGGCCAGATGGGCAGCGCGTTGAGGAACGGAAACATGTTCAAGATGCCGCAGCCGTCGCCGGCCCTGACCGAGAAGTTCACGACGGCCTCGCCACCGACGGCGGCGACCTGGGCGTTGACCTCTTCGGAGATGTCATAGGTTCTCGGCACAACGAGCGAATAGCCGACCGCGAACTTGGTGCTCGACGCCGACAGGCGTCCCACACGCTGCAGATGGGCGCGCTCCAGAAGTTGGCCGCCCTTGTCGCGCACCACCGGCGACATCGAGATGGGATAGCGGGCCTCGTTGGCGACCACGCTCGCGTTGGCGCCTGCGCACGAGGCGCAAAGGACGGCGAGAAGGCCGAGCGTGACCAAGGCGAGGTATTGTCGAGCAGTTCTGTTGGTCATGGGGCCCTCACTCTCCTTGATCAGGCGCCTGAACGGGCGCCTCCGCTGGTGGTGTCGGTTCCGGTGCTGGGGCCGCGGATGGCGGCGAAACTGGCGGGTTGGGCCACATGATCCCGTCGGGCGCGGATAGCGGCCAACGGGCAATGCTGAGGTCGCAGGAGCCGTTCGGCACGTCGATCTGGCCACCGGCAAGGCGCACCGAAGCCGAGTCGTAGGTGAAGACGACACCCATCATACCAAAGGCGCTCGCCACGATATCGCCGACCACCACATCTGCGCGGCAGGGATCAGCGATGGCCGCTGACTTCTCGTTGAGCTTGGAGGTGACGCCGCCGTAGCTGCTGGTGGAGGTCTGATTCACCGTGATGATCAGATGGTGGATCTTGGACTCGTCGGTGAACCTCGACGCGGCTGCGGCGGGGACCGCGCGCGGCGCACAGCCCACGCAAGGCACCGGGCCGAACAGCACTGGCGCACGCGCATATTGGGCGGTCTGGGTGGTCGACATGCAGCCGCCCAACAGGGCCGCCACGCAAATCAGACGGGCTAGCCGGTTCATTGGGCACCTCCCGCCGGGGTGAGCTTGGTGATGGCTTCCAGAGGAATCTTGGGTACGGGACGTATGACGCCGTCGCGCGTCTCGACCGTGTAGAGGCCCACCGGGTAGCTCCACCTGTACGCTGCGGCGCCGGGTGCAGTGGGTACCACCACATGCTCCGCAGCCCCGAACGTGGTCCACATCACGAAGTGGTCGCCATCGGAGTCCCGCCAGCTCGCGGGCAACACGCTGGCACCCTCGCCGGGCACGTTGCGATACAGCGCCACGCCCTCGCCGTCGCGCACCACGGCGTAGCGAACGCCCTCGGGCGCGTCGCCTTCCGCCGTGTACTCGACCACGACCTGCGGCTTGAACTTGGCTCCGACGAATCTGCCACCCTGCCAGGTGGGGCCACAGGCCGCCGCCGTCGCGAGGAGTAGACCAATCAACAAGTGAGTCGCTCGAGTTTTCATCGGCACCCCTCTGTATGTTGCCGGCTCGGTGGCGCTCTGTGGCGCTCTGTGGCGCTCTGTGGCGCTCTGTGGCGCTCTGTGGCGCTCTGTGGTGCTCTGGGGTACCACGCGGACCAGCTAGCCTCAAGCGAGGCCATCAATCTCCGCTCGGCTGGTCGCGCAGCGACAGCACCGCTTCGATAAGCTGAAGGACGAGAACGCCCGACCAGTAGCTCAGCAGCGCGACAACCGGCAGCAGGACCGGCGCGCTCAGGATCACAGGCGCTTGGGCCAAGCTGAAGAACAGCACCTGGATGCCATCAATCGCCGCCCGAACGCTGGTCCAGATGGCGATGACCGCGGCGAGGGTCGCGAGGCCGCCGTAGCCCAGCGGGCAAAGCCGCAGCAACGCCTTGAGCCCGACAAGCCACAAATCGACGATGCCGTTGCCACGCGCCGAGGTCGGCCCCGTGCTCGCCTGGACGGTCTCGAGGTGCAGGTAGATGCCGGCGACATAGAACGCGAGAAGGGCCGCCACCACCCCGAACACGGCTGGCTCCAGGGTGCTGGAGCGCACGGCCGCCACGAAGCCGCCGGCCCACGCGACGATGCCGAACAACAGGGCGGTCAGGACGACGAACTCCGACCAGGCCGCGTCGATCGGTCCGGAGCGCGCCGCACGAAGCGCGCTGCGGCAGGCGACGAGGAATCGGCTGGCGAGGTAGTGGGCGATCATGCCCGCGGGCAGCAGAAGCAGGGCGATCAGGCACTGGCTCACGCTATCTGCCTTGATGCCCAGGACGAGCATGGCGACCGCCTGCACGGCGAACGCGATCGGCAGGGCGACGTGTCCCACGCGCAGCGCGACCCGGTCGACTCCGTCGAGCAGACCGACCGAGAGAAGCCGACCGGCGAGCTGGATCAGGCTGTCGATCCAACCGATCCATGGCATCGTCGGGCCGCCGCCCTCGTCGTCAGGAGCCATCGCTGGCTGGGGCGCCTCGGCTTGCTGGGCCGGCTGGGCTTGCTGGGCCGGCTGGGCTTGCTGGGCCGCCGCGCTCGGCCCAGGCACGCCGGCTGCCACC
>CALGHC010000549.1 GCA_937915965.1 uncultured Myxococcales bacterium | reverse complement strand
CGGATTGTCGGGGTTGGCGAACTGGTCCAGCATCACCGCATCGCCGCTGGCGACCAGAACCCGGGCGCGGTCAATCGCGCCCTCCATGCCGAGCCCGGCCGCAGTGAGCGTGACGGTCGCACCGTACGCCTGCATCGTCCGGACCCGCTCGACGGTCGCGCTCGCCGGCATCACCAGCTCGATCTGGTACCCCTTCAGAGCGGCGATCAGCGCCAACGCGATGCCGGTGTTGCCGCTTGTCGGCTCGACGATGCGCACGCCCGGTCGCAGCAGTCCGCGCGCCTCGGCGCCCTCAATCATCCACTTCGCCGCGCGATCCTTCACCGAACCTGCGGGGTTGTCGCCCTCCAGCTTGGCCAGCAAGCGGACGCCGCGCTCGGGCGGGCAGAAGCGATCGAGGGCGACGAGCGGCGTGTTGCCGACGCAGTCGAGCAAGTGGCGGGCGGTTGGCAACAACGGAGTCGGCATGCGGGGCTCCCACGTCGGGGAGCTCGACGCATAACGAAAGGTGTCAGGCATTGACAATTGTACAATTACAGCGCGCCGATCAGGGGTGGGAATCAAGCCGAATTGTGCGAGTCGGCTCGGCCAAGGATGCCCACATCGCGCCGTAGCCCATGCTCCGCAGCACCATGTCCACACCGATCGCGAACGTGCCTTCCACCTGCTTCTCCTCGCCGTGCCGTACCTCAAGACCGCTGGCGCCGCCGCTGCCGGTCCGGGATGTACCCAAAGTCGGCGTCGGCCGGTGCCTGTGAGTCGCCTGACCGCGCCCCCATATCGACGTGCCCCCGCAGCACCGCCGGCAGCTGCGACTTGCGGCTGACCCGCCGATAGTCTTGCGCCAACGCCTCGGCCACCTCGCGGGGCGGCTGCCCCTTGACGTCGACCAGATATGTGAAGAGCGCATGCACGCAGCGCTGCAGCGACAGTGCGTGGGTCTGCCCGACCTGTGTGTGCAGCCAGTCCGAAAAGGACAGGAAGGCCCCAAACGCCGAGCCCTCCCCGAGGATCCACGGCAGCGTCGCCGTAAACCGCCCGCTGTTACCGAAGACGTCCCAATAGCGGGCAAATCGCCGCATCCGCGCCAGGTCGTCCGCGCTCAGGTCGGCGCTTCGCAGGAGCTCGTAGGGCGGCAGCGGGCTAAAGAGCAGCTGCCAGCGATCGATGTGGCGGGCGATGGGGGCGCCGCGCAGGCGCTTGAGGATGCCCACCTGGATCTCGTCTACCCCCGTGGCGTGCAGTCGATCGAAGCCAAGCCCGAAACCCGTCAGATCTTCGCCCGGCAGCCCAACGATGAGGTCCGCGTGAAGGTGCGCGCCGGTGTCGGTCGCGAGGGCGCGCAGGTTGGCCAGGGCGGCCTCGGTGTCCTGGCGTCGGTCGATCCGGGCGGCGACCGACGGCTGCAAGGTCTGGATGCCCACCTCCAACTGCACCGCACCCGGTGCAAAGGCCGCGAGGCGCATGCGCAGGGCCTCGGAGAAGCGGCCGGGCACCATCTCGAAGTGCAAGAAGAGCGCCTTGGGGTCGTCGGGGCTGCGGATGTGGCCCAGGAAGAAGTCCAAGATGGTTCCGCTGACTCTCGGCGACAGATTGAAGGTGCGGTCGACAAACTTGAAGCGCCGCGCGCCGCGCGCGAGCAGCCGCTGCATCGCTTGCAGGAAGTCTTCGAGGGGGAAGGGCCGCACCTGCGCATCCAGGGCTGACAGGCAAAAAGCGCAGCGAAACGGGCAGCCGCGCGATGCCTCGACGTACAGCACGCGATCGGCGATGTCGGCGTCGGTGTAGAGGTCGTACGGCAGGTTCAATGTCGAAAGGTCGGGCAGGCCTCCGGCGATCCGCTTGGGTGGCACCTCGCCGGCGCGGCCCTGCTGATCGAGGCGTCGGGCGCACAGCTCGGCGAAGGCGACCTCTCCCTCACCGGCAATGACGTGGTCGGCCAGCGCGAACAGCGGCTGGTCCTCGGGCTCGTGGCTGATCTCGGGCCCGCCGAGCACCAGCGTCACGTCGGGCGCCAGCGCCCGCAGCAGCCGCACCACGGCCAGGGTCTGGGTGGTGTTCCAGACGTACACGCCCAGACCGATTATCCGTGGCCGGTGCGCCAGCAGCGCCTGCGCGACGTCCAGGGGCGCGGCGTCGATGGTGAATTCGACCAGGGTGCTGCGCGCCTGCAGCGCCCCCAGGTTGGCCTGCAGGTAGCGCAAGCCCAGGGCGCTGTGGATGTATCGCGCGTTGAGGGTGGCCAGGACGATATCGGCGGCCATCGGCTATTGCTTCCACGGGGGCGGGTTGTTCGGCACGGTCTTGGCGGTGGTCTCCCGCAGCAACGCTGCCCTGCGTTGTGTCGATGCCCGGTGGCAGGGCCCCGCCCAGCGTGACCTGGCCCAGGTCGGCGAGGTCGGGGCTGCACGTGCCGCCCGCGCACTGTTTGCCCCCCGCCCGGTGGCCCCAGGTCAGGTACATTCGCACCCTAGCACGGCAGTTGACCTCACGCAGGCGGGATCGCGGCGTCCGCCGCCGACGTGGCGACGTGGTGCCACCCAACCCGTCAGACGAGGCGGCAAGGTGCGCGGCGAGGTGCCACCCAACCCGTCCGACCAGGCGACGAGGTGCCAGCCAACCCGCCTAGCGAGGCGCCTTCCGAGGTGCCAGCCAACCCGTCAGCCCGCGCCGGTGAGCTCGACGTGGCGTTTCCGGCGGGCACATTCCGACCGGGTGGCGGCTTCGTCGCGTTCTGAGCCGAAGCCGCAGGCCCGCCCGACGACAAGGGTGGCACATCGGCGCGGTCGCGCATCGGCACGGTCGCGCCTCGGCAAACACCGACAACTCAAACCGATTCTCGCGCCTCCGCTCGGCCAAACGTGCGCCCGACCGTCCGCGCGATCGGCCCGATAGCGGCGACCATCCGGTCGAAATCGTCCGGCAACAGCGCCTGCGGGCCGTCGGACATCGCCTCGGCCGGCCGGTGATGGGTCTCGACGATGACGCCGTCGGCGCCGGCGGCGACCGACGCGAGCGCGACAGGCACGACCAGATCCCGGCGGCCGGTGGCGTGCGAGGGATCGGCGATGATCGGCAGGTGGGTGAGCTGCTTGGCCATCGCGATCGCGGCGACGTCCATGACGTTGCGCGTGGCATCGTCGAAAGAGCGAATGCCGCGCTCGCAGAGCATCACGTTCGGGTTGCCCTCGGCGACGATGTACTCCGCGGCGAGCAGCCACTCCTTGATGGTAGCCGCCATGCCGCGCTTGAGCAGGACCGGCTTGCCGAGCTGGCCGACGTGCTTGAGCAGGGCGAAGTTCTGCATGTTGCGCGCGCCGATCTGCAAGATATCGGCATATTGCGCGCAGAGCTCGGCGCTCTCCGGGTCCAAGGCCTCGGTGACAATGGCGAGACCGAAGCGGTCGCGCGCTGCCGCGAGCAGCTTGAGGCCGTCGACGCCCAGCCCCTGAAAGGCGTAGGGCGATGTGCGCGGCTTGAAGGCACCACCGCGCAGGATCGTCGCGCCCGCGGCGGCGACGTAGCCCGCGATGTGCATGACCTGGGTCTCAGACTCGACCGCGCACGGCCCAGCCATGACGACGACCTCGGGTCCGCCGACCCGGGTTCCGTTGGACAGTTCGATGACGGTCGCGTCGGCCTTCCATTCGCGACTGACCTGCTTGTAGGACGCTGAGACGTGGATGATCTCCTGGATGCCCGGGAGCCCGCGCACCGCGCTGTCCTCGATCCGGCGGTCATTGCCGACGACCCCGATGGCGGTGCGCTGGCCGCCAGGCATCGGTCGTGCCTCGAAACCAAGATGGTTGATGGTCGCACAAACTTCGGCGATCTGAGCCGGAGTGGCGCGGCTGGACATGACGATCAACATAGGGACTACCTCTTTGAAATGGACTGAATTCCACTAGTTCTTGTGCGACGTCTTGAACGGCCGCGGCGCGGTGGCGGCTTCGCCCGGCGTCCAGGTCTCCGCCCGGGGAGCCATCGCGCCCGGCCCGGCCAAGAGTCAGAGCTCGGCAGACCCAAGGCCGCGGGCGGGCGCTGCCAGACCAACGGCCTTCATTGTGCCAGCAAAGTCGTGAATCGCCGCAATCATCGCCGCCCGGTCGTCGAGGTGGTCGGCGATGCGGCGAACGATGGCGCTACCACAGATCGCGCCGTCGGCGCCGGCATCAAGCACGGCGCGGACGTGGTCGGGGCTTGAGACGCCAAATCCGACCAGGATCGGAAGCTCGAACGCCGCCCGGAATCGGCTGATGTGACCGGCCAGACTGGCTGAGACCGCGTGCTGCTCGCCGGTGATCCCCACCCGGGCGACCGCGTAGACGTAACCATCAGCGACCGCGGCGAGGGCGCCAAGACGCGCGTCAGTGGTGAGCTCGCTCGCAATGAAGACCGGTGCCACCCTATGAGCGCGCGCGGCAGCGACCAGCGGGGCCGACTCTTCCAGTGGCACGTCGGCGACCAACACGGCGTCGACCCCAGCGGCGGCGGCACGCTCGTAGAAGCGCTCAATGCCCTGCTGCATGACGAGGTTGAAGTAAATGAGCAGGGAGATGGGCACGTCCGGGTGGCGGCGACTCACCTCAGCGAGCCACACAAAGCAATCGTCTACGCGGGTTCCGGCGGCCAGGGCGCGCACGTCGGCCGCCTGGATCACCGGGCCGTCGGCCGGTGGATCGGAGAACGGCAGTCCGATCTCCAACGCGTCCGCGCCGGCGGCGACCAGCGCGTCAGCGACGGCAAGCGAGGTCTCGAGGTCCGGATCGCCAATCACCAGGAAGGGCACAAACGCGCCCTCGCCACGAGCACGCAAGACCTCAAGACGACTGCGGATACGGTTGGGTGGTCGGTGCTTCATTGGGAACCTCCACGGCCCACGACGGCTTCGGTCGAAACAGCGCTGGCGTCGAGCGCGGCGATCGCGTGCTCAAGGTCCTTGTCGCCGCGGCCGCTGAGGTTGACGACGACGACGTCGTCAGACGCGTAGCGATCGGCCTCGGCAAAGAGGGCGGCGAGGGCGTGTGACGACTCAAGGGCGGGCAAGATCCCTTCGTGGCGCGCTACCCAGGCGAACGCGGCGAGCGCATCGGCGTCGGTGGCGGCGGTGTAGCGGGCGCGGCCGGTGTCCTTGAGCCAGGCGTGCTCGGGCCCCACCCCCGGGTAGTCGAGACCGGCCGAGATGCTGTGTGCTTCCTGGATCTGGCCGTCGTCGTCCTGCAGCACATACGAGATCGAGCCATGCAGACAGCCGGGCCGCCCCTCGCCGAGGGTCGCGCCGTGATGACCGGTGGCGATGCCCTCGCCGGCTGGCTCCACGCCGACGAGCGCGACCGTGGCGTCTTCGAGGAACGCCGCAAAGGCACCGATCGCGTTGCTGCCGCCGCCGACGCATGCGTAGACCGCGGTCGGCAGTCGACCGGCGCGGTCGAGTAGCTGCGCACGGATCTCTTCGCCGATGACGCGCTGGAAATCGCGCACCAGGCTGGGATATGGGTGTGGCCCCGCGACAGTGCCAAAGACATAGAAGCACTCAGCGACGTGCTCGGTCCAATATCGCAGCGTCTCGTTGATGGCGTCCTTGAGAGAGCGGCTGCCGGCCTCGACCGCCTCGACCGTGGCCCCAAATAGCTGCATCCGCCGCACATTCGGCTGCTGGCGAGCGACGTCCTTCGCCCCCATGAAGATCTTCACGTCGAGCCCGAGCAGCGCGCCAGCCATCGCCGTGGCGACGCCGTGCTGGCCGGCACCGGTCTCGGCGATGAGGTGCTGCTTGCCCATCCTGACCGCGAGCAGCGCCTGGGCCAAAGTGTTGTTGGTCTTGTGAGCGCCGCCATGGACCAGGTCCTCGCGCTTGAGGAAGACCTCGCAGCCAACACGCTGCGAGAGCGCCACCGAGCGGTACAGCGGCGTCGGCCGACCCGCGTAATCGGCGAGGAGCGTGCCGAGCCGGGCGCGAAAATCGGGGTCGACCCGTGCTGCCAACCACGCGGCCTCGAGCTCGTCGAGGGCTGGCACAAGCAGCTCCGACACGTAGCGCCCACCATAACGGCCAAATCGACCGGAAGTGGGGGTGGTGGCCGGGGAGGGTTGCGGCTGAACGGACATACGGCCTGCCTCGTGGGTGAATGCGCGGATGAGCGCGGGACCAGGTTGACCGTCAAACTCGATACCGCTGGCGACGTCGACACCGGCGGGAGAGACGCGGGCGATGGCGTCCGCGACGTTGCTTGGCCTCAGACCGCCAGCAAGCCAGACCGGGATGCCGTGCAGGTGACCGTCGACGACTCCTGGCAGGTCCCAGTCCCAAACGAGGCCGGCGCCGGGCTCGCGGCCGTCGACGAGGAACCGGCTGGCGACCGCTGCCCAGGCGGCGATCCGGGCGGGGTCGGCGAGATCCGCTGGGCTCAACGCGCGGATCACCCGCAGACCGCCGGCGAGGCGCGCTCCGAGGTCGGGCGTCTCGTCGCCGTGCAGTTGCACCCAACGAATCCCCGTGGCAGCGGTGACGGCCTGGATGCGCGCGGCGTCGGCGTCGCGGAAGACGGCTACCGCGGTGGTCCCGCCGAGCAGGCCGACAAGCCGAGCGGCGAGCTCGGTAGAGATCGCGCGGCGCGTATCCGCTACGAAGTTCAGGCCTGCGAAGTCGACAGCGGCGTCGCGGCAGGCGAGCGCGGCGCCATCGCTGCGCACACCGCAGATCTTGACCTCGATCGCGCTCATCGCGACGCCTCCCAACCCAGCGCCTCGATGGCCTGCGCGGGGTCGGCGGCAGCCATCAAGGTCGAGCCGATCAGCACTGCGTCGGCGACTCCGGCCAGGCGGTCGACGTCTGCGCGCGTCTCGATGCCGCTCTCCGCGACGCGGATCCGGTCGCTGGGAATGGTCGCGATCAGCGCGGCGGCGGCCTCACGATCGATCGCCATCGTCCTGAGATTGCGGCTGTTGACGCCGATCAAGCGGGCGGGAGTGGCGATCACCTCGGCGAGCTCGCGCGTATCGTGCACCTCGACAAGCGCGGCCATCCCGAGCGAGCGGGCGAGGTCGAGCAAGACCAGCAGCGTCGCCGGCGGCAACAGCGAGGCCATCAACAAGACAGCGTCAGCGCCGGCAGCGCGCGCCTCGACAACCTGGTAGCGGCTGACGAGGAAGTCCTTGCACAGCACCGGCTGATCGACCGCGGCGCGGATCCGGCCGAGCAAGGCGTGACCGCCTCCAAAAAATGGCTCGTCACACAGCACGCTGACCATCGCTGCGTAGGGCCGATAGGCAGCGGCGACGGCCCGTGAGTCGAGGCCGGGTCGGATCGGCCCGCGCGAGGGCGAGCGAGGCTTGACCTCGGCGATCAGCGCCAGACCTTCGCACCGCAGCGCAGCCAGAGCGTCACGAACGCCGTGAGGAGACGCGGCGACGTCATCGATCAGCCTCTCAAGCGGTCGCTGTTGCGCCCGCACAGCCACGTCTGCGCGTGTGCGCGCGACGATGCGCTCCAGCACGCCGGGGGGATCGCGCAGCGGCAGGTCGAAGAGGGCACCATGAACCACGGATCCGCTCACTTGGAAGCCTCGAGCGCCACGGCAGCGCGTTGGAAGCGCGCGAGCCGATCGCTGACAGCGCCGGTGTCGATCAGCTCTGCGGCGAGAGCAACGCCAGCGCGCAGGTCCTCGACCCGACCGGCGACGAGGAGCCCGCCCGCAGCGTTCAAGATCAAGTGATCCCGGTGCGGACCGCGCTCGCTGCCGTCGAGGATGGCTCGCAAGAGGCGCACGTTGTCGGCCGCCTCTCCGCCGGCGATGGCGGCAAACGGCACGGTCGCAAGCCCGACCGACTCGGGAGTGACGACGGACTCGACCACGACGCCGGCGTCCAATGACCACACACGGGTCGGCGCAGCGAGCGAGAACTCGTCGAGACCATCCTCGCCGCAGACGACGAGGGCGCGGTGGACGCCCAGCGCAGCGAGCGCGGCGACCATCGCCGGCGCGCGACCGACGTCGCTGACGCCGAGCAGCTGCCGCTGCACCGCCGCGGGGTTGGCGAGCGGGCCGAGGAAGTTGAAGACGGTGCGAAACCCCAGCTCGCGACGCACCGGCATCACGTGCTTCATGGCGGGGTGATAGCGCGGCGCGAAGAGGAAGCACAGGCCGGTCTCGGCGATCAACTGGGCGGCTGCCTGCGGCCCGGCGGAGACCGGCACGCCGAGCGCCTCGAGCACATCGCTGGAGCCGCAGCGCCCGCTGCTCGCGCGGTTGCCGTGTTTGGCGACGCGGACTCCGGCGGCGGCGAGAACAAACGCCGACATGGTCGAGGTGTTGACGGTCGCCAGGCCGCTGCCGCCCGTACCGCAGGTGTCCACGGCGTCGGTCGCCCCTGGCAAGGGCACGGCAAGCGCGCGCATGGCGGTGGCGAAGCCGACGAGCTCGTCGACGGTCTCGCGGCGGGTGGCCAAAGCGCTGATCAGGGCGGCGACGCGCACTGCCGACAGCTCGCCGGTCATCGCCGTCGCCATCAGCTGATGCGCCGCGGCGCGATCAAGGCTGCCGCCGCCAAGCACAGTCTGCATCGCATCACGCCATGCGTCGGTCACGACGTCGCTCCTTGTGGACCTGCGCCCGCCACAACGCGCACCGGACCCATGCTGAGGAAATTGCGCAGCAGGTCGTGCCCGTTCGGGGTGCCGATGCTCTCCGGGTGAAACTGGACGCCGACCACCGGCCAGGCGCGGTGGGCGATCGCCATCACCAGGCCGTCGTCGGTCTCGGCAGTCACCCGCAAGCAGTCTGGCAGACGAGCGCGATCGGCGATCAGGGAGTGGTAGCGCATCACCTCGAGATCGGCGGGCAGACCCGCGAAGAGACCCTCGCCGTCATGACGAATGCGGCTGGTCTTGCCGTGCACAATCGTCGGCGCGCGGACGACTGCACCACCGAGGTAATGTGCGATGCCCTGCAGCCCGAGACAGACGCCGAGCAGCGGCCGGCGGGGCCCCCATTCGCGCAGCAAGTCCGAACAGATACCGAAATCGCGCCGATTGGCAGGGTGGCCCGGGCCGGGTGACAAGACGATGTGGCTTGGTTCGAGGTCCGCGACGGCGCTGAGATCGATCGCGTCATTGCGCGCGACCAGCGGCACGGCCCCCAACTCCCCCAAGTATTGATAGAGGTTGTGGGTAAACGAATCGTAGTTGTCGATCAGCAGGACGGTCATTCGGGGCCCCCTGCGCGGTCGCTCGCCACCGCTGAGAGCGCGCCGGCATGCGCGACGTCGATTGCGCGCAGGGCGGCGGCTGCCTTCTCGCGGCATTCCTCGTGCTCACGCAGTGGGTTGGAGTCAAAGACAATGCCGGCGCCGGCCTGGAGGTGGACCGCCCCAGGCGTGACGACGGCTGTGCGGATCGCGATGCTGGTATCGAGGTCGCCGTTCAGACCGATCCAGCCGACTGCGCCGGCGTAGGGCCCTCGGCGGTCCGGCTCAAGCTCGGCGAGGAGCTCGCAGGCACGGATCTTCGGCGCGCCGCTGACGGTCCCGGCCGGAAACGCGGCGCGCAGCGCGTCAAAGGCGTCGCTATCGGCGGCGAGGCTGCCTTCGACATCTGTGACGATGTGCATGACGTGGGAGAAGCGTTCGATGTGCAACGGATCGACGACGCGAACGGAGCCAATCGCGGCGACCCTGCCGACGTCGTTGCGCCCCAGGTCCACCAGCATTCGGTGCTCGGCGAGCTCCTTGGCGTCGGCGAGTAGCTCTGCCTCCAAGGCTCGGTCGGCAGCGGCGGTGAGGCCACGGCGCCGTGTTCCCGCGATCGGCCGCACCAGAACAGCGCTATCGCGCACTCTCACCAGCACTTCGGGTGACGCACCGACGAGCTGGTAGCCGCCCAGGTCGAGGTAGAAGTGGTAGGGAGAGGGATTGAGAGCACGGTACGCGCGGTACAGATCGAGCGGATCGACGACGACATCGACGGTGAAGCGCTGGCTGACGACAACCTGGAAGATCTCGCCGGCGCTGATCGCCTCGCGTGCCCGGACCACCGCCGCCTGAAAGTCGGCCGGACTGCGGTTGGCGCGCAACGCGCTGACGGTCGGAGCGCCGGTAGTTTCGCCTTGGACCGGGACGACCCCGGTTGCGAGATCGAGAGACGGCCGCATGCGGTCGGTCCTGCGGCGCATTCGGCCGAGACCGCCATCGAGACGAGCGCAAGCGGCCGCGTGCGCCGCCGCCCGACCTGCCGTGTCCCCGGCAAGGGGCGCGAGGACGACACCTTGGAGGGTCCGCGTCGCGTGGTCGAAGGCCCAGACCTCATCGACGAGCATCCAGACGGCATCGGGCAGGCCGAGGCCTGGACCAGGAGGCAGGGGCAGATCCTCGAAACAAGCGATCGCGTCAAAGCCAAGGTAGCCGACCAGACCGCCGTGAAAGGGCGGCAACCTGCCCGGGGTCCACACCGACAGGCCTGCGACGCGGGAACGCAAGGCGTCGAGAGGATCAGTGATGTGCTCGGGGGACGTCGCGCCATCCCGGATCCAGACACCGGCGCCGCCGCGCACCTCGAAACGCTCGAAGCGTCCGGCGCCGAAGTAGCTCCAGCGATCGACGCGCGAGCCGCCTTCGACCCGCTCGAAGAGGAAGACGTCCGCACGACCGCTCTCCGCTGCGTCCTCGCCAGCGCTGCGGGCGAGCCGATCGAGAAGCGCAACGGGCCCGGCTTCGTCGGCGACAAGCGAAACGGACACCGCGGCGTGCGATTCGCTGCCGCGGTGACCAAGAAACGCGGATAGTGGCGGCTGATGATTCACGACCGGTCTCCGCTCAATCCAACGTCAGCCGCCGGGTCGTGCTTCCCGTGTGAGGCGCGGCGGCCAAGCGTCGCCAAAAGGTCGAAGGCAGCCACGAAGGCCCCGTTGCCGTACTTGAGCTGGCGGCTGCCGCGGCTCACCGTCGTAATCGAGACGCCCAATGTATCGCGAACGGCCCGCTGACTTTGGCCGCTGGCGAGCAGCTTGACGACCAGCCAGCGCTCACGGATCACGTCGATCTCGGCTGGTGTGAGCAGGTCACCGAGCAACCGGGCGATCTCGTCCGACTCGTCCATGCGGGCGAAGACGTCGAGCAGGTCGGCTGGCAGTGTCGGTTGAGGCATCACACTCACAGCTGGACGGGTGCTTCTGTTCTGCGATCGTTGTGTGTTTGTTCCGCCGTCGTTCCGTTCTGCTAATACAGTGTCACGCTGGCATGACGGAACGTATCCGCGGCGCAGACCTCTGTCAAGTTCGCTCGCCTTGCCGAAATCGGCGATATCGTCGACCGTCGGAGGCCGCCGCAAACCGCTCGGAGCGACATGGCTGCAGCGCTCGCAACCTCCCCGCCCCCAGCCGACGCGATCGTCCTCGTCGGCTTCATGGCCAGCGGCAAGTCGACCGTCGGCGCGGCCCTCGCGGCGCAGGTCGGTGGGCAGCTTGTCGACACCGACGAGCTGTGCGAGGCGCGTGCCGGTCGGACGATCGCGGCTCTGTTCGCCCAAGACGGCGAGGCGGCGTTCCGCGACCTGGAGAGATCGGTGATCGCTGGCCTCGCAGACGTGCTGAACGACCAGGCTGGCGGCCACACGACCCGCGACACGACCGCCCGCGCCGGCCCGCCGACCGCGCGGATCATCGCAACCGGCGGCGGCACATTTGTCGACCCCGCCAATCGTCGCGCGCTCGCCAAGCTGGGACCGACGGTCTGGCTACGCGCGCGCCCCGAGACCATCCTCGCCCGTCTGGCCGGCTGCGAATCGACCAGACCGCTGTTTCAGGGCCCGAAGGACGCGGCCAACCTCACCGCGCTGCTCGCCTCGCGTGTGGCTGCGTACGGCGAGGCGCTGGTGCACATCGACAGCGACGACGACAGCGCCGACGTGATCGCCGAGCGGATCCTACGTGCGGTCGCAGCGCTGCGTTCGAGGCCGCCAGGAGACAAGCCGTGAACTTGCCCCGTCACCATGTTGCCGTTGACCTCGGCCCCCGCAGCTACGCGGTTCTCGTCGGCGCCGGGCTGTTCGATACCGTTGGGCACCTGGTCGCTGGCATCAAGGACGAGGGCGAAGTGATCATCGTCAGCGACGCGAGGGTCGCTGGTCTCTACGGCGAGCGGATCCGTGCCGCCCTTGGCGCGCCACCGCTGGTCGTGCTGCCCGCCGGCGAGTCTGCCAAAACCGTCGGCACCGTCGAGCAAATCTGGGAGGCCGCCCTCGACCACGGCATCGATCGCCACGCCATGCTCGTCGCGCTGGGAGGCGGCGTGGTGGGTGATCTGACGGGCTTTGCCGCCGCCACGCTGCTGCGCGGTCTGCGACTGGTCATGCTGCCCACCACGCTGCTGGCGCAGGTGGACTCAAGCGTCGGCGGCAAGACGGGCTTCAACCGGAGCCAAGGCAAGAACCTGGTCGGCGCCTTCCTGCAGCCGTCCTTGGTCGTCTGCGACGTCGACACGCTCGCAACACTCGACGACCGCGACTACCGCGCGGGCCTTGCCGAGGTCGTCAAGTACGCGATGATCCTCGATGCGGCGCTCTTCGACCAGCTTGAGGCCCGCGCCGACGCGCTGCTGGACCGGGACAGAGAATCACTCATCGACGTCGTCGAACGCTGCGTCAGCCTCAAGGCGAGGGTGGTCGAGTCCGACGAGCGCGAAGCCGGCCTGCGAAGGATCCTCAACTTTGGCCACACCTTGGGCCATGCAGTTGAGAAACTTGGTGGTTTCGACACCTGGCTTCATGGCGAGGCGGTGGCGATCGGCATGGTCGCCGCGACGCGCTTCTCAAGCCTGGAAGGCCGCTGCGACGCCGCGGTGGTCGGCCGACTGTGCGACCTGCTCGAACGCTTCGGCCTGCCAACGGCGGTTCCGACGGGCATGGACTCCGACGCGCTCGCAGCTGCGATGGCTGGTGACAAGAAGGCCGACGGCGACGCGGTCATGTTGGTGCTATGCGAGGCAGTGGGCCGCGTCACACAGGTTCGCTGCGCACCCGCAGGGTTGCTGACCGGGAGGTAGGCAGCCGACGCAGCGCGCTGGCCGGGTCGTCTGGACCTTGCAACCGCGGGTCGGTGGCACGCTTCCGTGCGGGGCTACTGGCAGACAGCCGTGGGCTGACCATAGCGCGCCTTGAACTCTTCCAATTCCGCCTGCAACCTCTTGATCTGCTTCTGCTGTTCCTGCAGCGCGGCGACCGACAGGCTCAGATACCCATAGAGGTCGACCATGTCCGCTGCGGGTCCACCGCCCGGCCGTCCGGCTGGTCGTCGATGATGAAACCGAGGTGCCGTCGTCCTGCTGGTCCCGTGGCGGTGTAGCGATACGTCGCGAGGCGCGTGTCGAGCAGCTCGTCCGCAAGTCTGCGGCGCTCTGCGTTGTCGACGTAGCGCACGTCGGACTTGTATTTTGCTTTTGAGATCGGGCAACCAGCTTGCTTCGGGTCCGACTTGGTGCACAGCAGGAACTGACCGCAGCCCGCCTTGGCATCGCACTTATGGCCTTCATTCGCGCAGGCGGCGCCCTGCTTCTCGGTTGTGCACAGCGGCACGCCGTCGGTCGGCTGCCAATCGGAGCTGCAGACCGGGTAGCCGCAGGTCGTGAAGTAGGTCCATTCACCCGCCACGACACACTCGCCATCGCTAGCGATGTTGACACCCGCCGACCCGGCGCTGCAGGCGTTTCCGTGGGTCTTGCCGTCACAGCCGCAGACCGGCACGTACTGCTGGTTGCACATCTCGGGCTTCACTGTGCAGAGACCTTGGCTGCTGCCGCACTGGCCATGCGCGAGCGCGCAGTACTCGGTCGGGGCGCACAAGGCCGCCGGAGCCATGCTGAGCGGATTGCAGGACTTGGGCGTATCGGAGCACGCACCGGCGTAGTCGACGCCAACACCCTCAGACGCGGCACCACATGAGGTGTCATACGTCTTGCCATCGCAGCCGCATACGCCGCCACCGGGTCCTGGGGCGATCGCCGCGCACACGTCCGGCTTCGCCTCGCATTGGCCCTTGCTGCCGCATTGGCCGACGGCGACCGCGCAGTACTGCGATGCGCCGCATTCGGCGTTGCTGGTGCAGCCGGCGGGCTCTGCGCACTGACAGGTACTGCAACCGTTCGAGTCGAGCTTGACTCCGTTGACACACATCGGATCGCAGCCAAGCGCCGGGCAGCAGACCCCCTCCGAGTTGCAGAAGGCGCCGGTACCGCAGGGGTTGGTGCCGCTGCAGCCAGCGTCGGGTGCTGCCACGTCTGAGCTCGCCACGTCAGGAGCCGCGTCGTCGGCGACTGCGACATCGGCGACCGCAACATCAGCGACGACATCAGGCGCCGCGGCGTCGTCCAGCGTGCCCGTATCGTCGCCGGCGCCACCGCCGCCAGCGGCGCCGCCGCCCGCGGTCGTTGAGCACGAGGCGAGAGCGCTGATGAGCGCAGAACAGGTCACGATGGTCGTCAGGATTCGTCGCATCTCAATCTCCTTGCCTCCCTTGAGGCGTCCCTTCTGGGGCGAGGGGCCGCGCGAGCTCGTCCGCTGGCCGCCGACACCCTACTATAATCACGCAACATCGGGCCACAACCATGACAGCGTGAAGATACGGAACGCGGCTTTCCGTTCTGCCGCTCGCAGGGCAAACTGGCGGCGCGCAGCAGTCACAGCAGCCGGGGGAACCGCAGATGCCCTATGACCTCAGCGATCCCGTTACCCTGCCCTGCGGACTCGTGCTCGCCAACCGGCTGGCGAAGGCCGCAATGAGCGAGCGCCTCGCCGACGCAGCGGGCTCCCCGGTTACCGGCCACGAGACTCTCTACCGAACCTGGGGCCAGGGCGGCGCCGCTCTACTCATCAGCGGCCACGTGATCATCGACGACCGCCATCGGGCCGAGCCAGGCAACGTCGTCGTCGAAGACGACCGCCATCTCGACGCGCTGCGCCGCTGGGCCGACGCCGCTCATGACGGCGAGGCCCATCTCTGGATGCAGGTCAACCACCCCGGCAGACAGGCGCCACGTATCGTCGACCGCCAACCGGTTGCACCCTCGGCGGTCCAGCTGGATCTGGCTCCCGGGGTCTTCGCGACACCACGGGCGCTCGACCACGAGGAGGTCGAGGAGATCATCGAGCGCTTCGCCGCGACGGCGCTTGTCGCTGAGCGTGCCGGCTTCCGTGGTGTCCAGATCCATGCGGCCCACGGCTACTTGATCAGCCAGTTCCTGTCGCCGCGCACAAACCAACGCGACGACGCGTGGGGTGGCGACGACGAGCGACGCAGAGCGTTCCTGGTCGCGATCGTCCGATCGGTCCGGGGCGCCGTCGGGCGCAATTTCGCGGTGGGGGTCAAGCTGAACTCGGCCGACTTCCAGCGAGGTGGATTCAGCGAAGAGGCGTCGATGGCGGTGGTCGCCACGCTGGACCGCGAAGGCGTCGACCTCATCGAAGTCAGCGGCGGCACGTACGAGGCAGCGGCGATGTTTCGCGAGAGCCACCCTGGCGACCCTCGAACCGCGGCCCGCGAGGCCTTCTTCATCGACTATGCGGCCCGCGTGCGCCGCTACACCACGGTGCCGATCATGCTGACCGGCGGCTTTCGCAGCCACGCGGGCATGGACGGTGCCCTCGATGACGGCGCGACTGACCTCATTGGGCTCGCCCGTCCGCTGGCGCTGGAGCCCGACCTGCCGGCGCGTTTGCTGCGGGGAGACAGCGCGGCAGCGCGAGAGGTGCGGCTGCGAAGCGGCTGGAAGAAGCTCGACGCCCTGGTGCAAGGGAGCTGGTATCAGTTGCAGATCGCCCGCTTGGCAGCCGGCAAACCCACGGATCCCGGTCTTTCGCGGGTTCGCGCGCTGTGGCACGCGGCGTTTCAGCGACCGGCCAGCGGACGCGGGACGAACGCAAACGACTGAGCCGCCCAGCCGATCAGCGCCTTGAGTCGACCTGGCCAGGGCGCTGGGGCGCAGTGACCTTGGCGGCCGGGCGTGCGCGTAGCTCAAGATCCAGGCCAGCGATGCCCCACAGCTCGCCCGTCCACCAACGATGCTCAGCCTGCGGTCGCGGACCGTGCCAAAGGGCGCGCAACATCGCTGGGCTGTCTTCGTGGCTGAGGCCATCGCCGTCTGGCTTCGCCGCAGCGGCCTCCCACCAACGGGTCGCGCTGGCCGTCACGACGAGCCGATAGTGGTAGAGGCCCAGGGGCGCTGCAGCCGCGAACGTATTCGGCAGGCGGCGGCGCTCAAAGGGAGCGAGCGTCGCGGCGATGCCTGGAGCGGGTGCGACGATGCCATCGGCGTTTCCCGGCCCCAACTCGAGGATGGCGTAGAAGACGGGCACAGCGGTGAGGTTGGTAAGCTCGAAACCAAGATGGTCGCCGACGTGGACAGAAACAGCCGCGGCACCAGGCGAGGCCGCCGCGACGGCGCCATCAGCGGGCGATGTCGCGCCGGTCGGCACGCGGACGATGGCGAGAGACACGGAGACCCCGTCGGGATCGTCGGCGCTGGTCAGCGTCTCGAATCGATCGTGGCGCGCCTGTTCACGTGACGCCGCCGGGTGACCGGCGGTGGGGCTCGGTTGGGCTTCGTCGAGCACCCGGTCGCCTCGCGCCCTGGGACCCAGGTTTGCCGCCGGCAAAGTCAGCAGTTGCGCCGAGGCCCGCGCGGGTTGAGCCTGCGGCAGGTCGGCCGTGGCGGGGAGCGCCCGCCCCACTGCCTGCCGAGCGGCAGCTACATCAAAGGACTCGTCGCCTTCGGCGCCGCCGCCAGCGCCGACATCTTTGAGACCGCGCACGCGCACGCCCCCCACGGCGGACCGCCGTGACACCTGCTTGCGAAGGCCGACCTGCTGCAGCGCCTTTCGCGCGTTGGGGGGCACAAACGAGACCTTCGCGGCCGCGCCGCGCAAAGCCACGCTGTCGGTGTCACCCACAGCGAACTGGCCAGGTCCGGTCCACCTTTCGCGTCGCCCATTGGCGAAGTAGACCAGCTCGACGGCGGCGCCTTCTACCAGGGAGTACTGCTCGCCCCGCGTCGCCTGAACGAAGTCGACTGCGGTCACGGGACCGGCGGCGCCGGGCATCCGAACGGTCGCGGACCCGCGAACGCTGGTAACGAGCGCGACCGCTGGGGCCTTGGCTTTCTGCGCTGCAGTCGCGCTACCTGGCGCGGACACGGCTGCGAGGCTCATGACGCACGCCACGGATGTGGCGCACAGGGTCGCGAACCGCGCTGTGGGCGATGGGCGCTCGAATTTTCGCATCAGTTGTCATCCTCTGGCGACTCGAAGCCGAAGAAGGCCATGACCTCCAACGGTTCGTCCTTGCCCTTCACCTGAACTTTGCGTGGCTCGCCGAGCCGCAATCCCGGCCCGGCGGCGTCGACAACTTCACGGCTGATCACCACGGCCGCGTCGAAGCCCTTGGTCAGCCCCTCGATGCGCGAGGCTGCGTTCACCGTGTCGCCGATGGTGGTGAACTCCATGCGCCGGGGCGAGCCGACGTTGCCGCTCAGCGCCTCGCCGGTGTGCAGACCGACGCCGATCGCGAACGGCGGCAGATCGAGGTCGGGGAATCGCGCCGCCATCCAGCCGCGGAATTCCTGCGCGCGCAGGTCCATCGCCGCCGCCGCACGCAGCGCCCGACGGGCGTGGTCGGCGTGGTGAACGGGCGCTCCAAATACGGCCATGACTGCGTCGCCAATGAACTTGTCTATCGTCCCGCCGGCTTCGAGGATGGGGTCGGAGACCTCCGAGAACCAGGCGTTGAGCATCTCGACGACCATCTGCGGAGTCATGCGCTCTGACAGCGTAGTGAAAGAGCGGATATCCGAGAACAACACCGTCACCTCGCGCGTCTGGCCGGCCACGCCGGGGTCATCGCCGGTGTGCAGCAGGTGCTCAACGACCTCGTCGGAGACGTAGCGGCCGAACATCTGCTTGAGCGCGGCCCGGCGTCGCTCGCTACCGCGCAGGCTCAGCGCCAGACCGATCACGTAGCCCGCGACCAGCGTGCCTTGCATGCCTCCGGCAAAGACGCGCATGTCGGCCAAGAAGGCCAGATAGCTGATCGAGGCGAGCACGGCCACGCCGATCACGGCCTCCACCGCCCCACGCACCGGCGCGTTGCGGCGCGAGGCCAAGCGCACGGCCAACGCGGCGGTCACCGCGATAATCAGGGCATATTGCCACGGCGGCAGGTCGCTGGTGGACCGACCGGCGAGCAGCGACTCGGCGATCTGGGCGTGAATCTCGGCGCCGTTCATCAGATCGGGGGCGTAGGGTGTGAGGTGAACATCCTGGGCTGCGTGATAGGTCGCCGCGATGATCACGACCTTGCCCGCGAGCGCGCGAACCTGCGGATCTTGAGCGGCACCGTCGGCCAGCAGCCTCTCGATCGAGAGGACCGGAACTGTGCCGGGCGGGCCGCAGAAGGTCACGGGCGACGGACCGGCAGCGAGGACGTGCGGATGGCCGGCGATTCGCCAGATGGCTGCGTCTTGGCCCTGCCCGGCGGCGCGCGCGGCGAGGAGCGGGCCGAGGAATACCTTCGGCGCCTCCGCGCGCTCGGCGGCGAGGCGGAAACTCCGAAGCACGCCGTCGTCGTCGTACTCGAGGTTAGAAAGTGCAACCTGATCAAGTAGTTCCGGCAGCGCCAGCCAGTAGTCCGCGTTGGGGAGTAGCAGCTCCTCGCTCGACGCGTCGGTGGCAAATGCCGTGAGAACGACTCGCCCTTCGCCTAGCGCCTGGCGAAATGGTCGGTCGAAGGTGCGGGCGACCTCGGGCACAGCCAGTCCCGCCTTGGCCAGCCAGGCGTCTGCGCTCACCGAAAACAGCATGTCGAGGGCGACGACGCGGGCGCCGACGGCCTGGAGCACGGCTAGAGCGCGGGCGACGTGTGGCGTCCAGAAGGCCAGCGGTTCGTCCGGACGCGCCTGCAGCGCAGCCTCGTCGATGCCAACGATGACCACGTGCTGTGGCTCGCATCGTTGGCCAGCGACGCGGTGCCAGACGCCACTTGAGGCCCGCTCGTAGCCGGTCAAGGCGCCGCTGAAATGGAGCGTCTGACCGACGACCACAAGAAAGAGCCAGCTGCCGATGACGGCCACGCGCGAGGTCGCCACCGGACGTTTGTTTGGGCCGTTGGTCGACATCGCGAACCTTCCCCGAGAGCCTCTGTGGCGGCGCCCGCGCGCCTGGTCAAGACACCTGTGCGCGATTGCGCGTCAACGCGGCTCGACCAGTCGGCAGCAGGGTAGCGCCCCGGGCGCGGCGGCGGCAAGCGGCGCTCTTTCCACGGTTGTGCGGCTTGTGTCCGCTCGGGCCGGGTGAAACACTGTCGCCGTGATCCATTCCTGCCCGACAAGGCGCCCCAGCGCGCGGATGGTCTCAGGTCTCGTCCTGTGCGCCGTCGCCATGGCCGGCTGCGCCTGGGGTCCAGCGGCGTACTACCGTGCCAAGCGCACGTACAAGCCCAAGCGTTCGCCGGTGCGTGTCGCTGCCAGCCCTGGCGCCGCGACAGTCCTGGCCGCGGCGCGGTCGCTCGCGTTCATCGCGCCGACCGGCTGCGCCGGAGCCGAGAGCGGTCCCGACCCGGACGCGAGGACGCGCGAGCTGGGGCTTCGTTGTGGCCAGTTCATGGCGGAACTGGAGGGCCGCGCCGTACAACAGGGGTTTCGCGTCGTCGGCTGGCGGACGGTACGCGACGCCGTCGATCCCGTCGCGGCCGCTCAGCAGGCGGGGGCCGACCTTGTCGTTCGGGTTCACGAACGGCGGAGCCAGTTCGACCCGGGCGACGGGCTCGTCCACACAGGTGGCGGACATGCCATGCGGATGATCTCCGTTGCCGGCGAGCAAGCGCCGCTGGCCCTGGCGGACGACGCGGTCATGTCGAGCCGCTGTGAGCCCCAGTTCGAGCGCCTGCGCAGCGAAACGATGGCGGCGATCGATCTGAGCGCCGACGTCGTCGACCCGGCGACATCGGTCACCGTCTGGCAGCTGTCGCGCGCCTTCGTCGAACACGAGGGAGCCGATGGCCAGTTCCGCGCCGAGCACGGCACCCGCGTGCGGGCGCGCAGGGCATATCCGACCGCCCCGGGGGTGGCGCTCGTCACCGTTGGAGTCGCCGTGCTTGCAGCCCCTTTCTTCGGAGATTCGAGTACTTTTCTCGACGAGATGGTCGCAGGGGGCGCCGCTGTGGCTGTCGCAGCGGGCGCGGCCATGCT
>CALGHC010000548.1 GCA_937915965.1 uncultured Myxococcales bacterium | reverse complement strand
GCCGGGTCTGCGGCGGCCCGGTCTGCTGTCGCGCTCCCCGCTGCTGTCGCCGCGTTGGTCGGCTCCGCGGGTGCGACATCGCGGCGGCAGCCGAACGACGCAGCCACGACTCCAACAGTCAGGATCAAGTGTGCGGCTTTGGAAGGCTGCATGGCGACTCCTCTCTATCCTCATCCTTGGGCGACCCGGGCGATCCGGGCGATCCGGGCGACCCGGGCGATCCTCGGCCGCGTCGGCGAGGACGCCAGCAGCATAGCCGGCCGCTGCCCGGTCGACTACCGAGCGGCAGTCGTCGCGCGGTGGCTCCACACAGACGGCACGGGCTGCTATGTTCGACGGCCCCGCTTGTACCGGAGCCGCTTGTACCGGAGCCGTCTGTACCGGAGCCGCCTGTACCGGAGCCTGCCCGCCATGACCTGGACACCGCCATCTCGCCAACCGCGCAGCGCCCTGAAACCGCGAGCGGCAATGGTCGCCCTGGTCGCCCCGCTCGTCCTGGTCGCCTCGGCCGCGCTGCCCGCACTGACCTCGCTCGTCGCGGCGCCGTCATCAGCCTTTGCAGTTCCCTCGTCGGCCAAGAAGCCCTCGCCGCGCTTCTTGGATGGCAGCCTGCCGCGGCACGAGCCGCGCGATCGCATGATCGACATCCGTCACATGGACCTGCGTGTCTCTCTCGATCTGGCCCGTCGGTCGGTCGAGGGTTATGTCGACTATCAGGGCGTGGTCGTCCGACAGACCGATCACCTCGAGCTCGCCGCCGTTGACCTCGATGTCGTCGAAGCGCTGTGGATCGACGCGGCTACCTCGTCGCCGGCGGCGTTCGAGCGCAACGGCGACACGCTGCGATTCGCGCTGCGCGTCGGCAACGCCGCGACCCCATTCCACTTGCGCATTCGCTACAAGGCGACGCCCCGCAAGGGCCTCTATGTCGTTGGGCCTGACGCCGACGAGCCGCGCCGCCCCTGGCATCTGTGGAGCCAGGGCGAAACAAGCGAGGCGCGCCACTGGATCCCCTGTCCCGATGACCCCGACGAGAGAATGACCTGGACGGTGACCGCCACCGCGCCAGCGTCGATGGTCGTCTTGTCGAACGGGGTGCAGATCGAACGGCGGGTCGAGGACCAGTGGGCGACCACCAGCTACCGCCTCGACAAGCCGCACCCGGTCTATCTGCTCAGCTTGCTGGCCGGACCGTTTGTCGAAGCGGTCCACCCTCACCCGAAAGTGCGCATCTCGACCTGGACCCTCAGCCGGGAGAACAAGGACGCGGTACGCGCCTACGCGAAAGTTCCTGATATGCTGGATTTCTTCGACAGGCAGCTGGCTGTCGCCTACCCCTGGCCCAGCTACGGTCAGGCCCTGGTCGAGTCCTTTCCGATGGGCGGCATGGAGAACGTCACCCTGGCATCGCTCACCGCGCGGGCCGTGCCCAACGAGCGTTCGGCGCTCGACTGGGACGCCGAGGGCCTCGCCGCCCACGAGCTCGCCCACCAGTGGTTTGGCGATCGCGTGACCTGCCGGACCTGGGCAGACATCTGGTTGAATGAGGGCTTCGCTACTTTCTACGAGAAGCTCTGGCAGCGCCATGCGCATGGCGAGGACCGCTTCGACGAGGCGATGGACCGCGCGCGGACCGCTGTCTTTACGGAAACCAGGGAGGTCTACAGCCGGCCGATCGTCAGCGATCGCTATGGGCACCCAGGCCAGCTCTTTGATCGGCACAGCTACAGCAAGGGCGCTTGGGTCTTGCACATGCTGCGCGAGCAGCTCGGCGCGGCACCCTTCGACGCCGCCATCACGGCGATGCTGCGCGATTATGCCTTCTCCAGCGTCGAGACCGACGACCTGCGCCGCGCCCTGGAGTCGGCCACTGGGCAAAGCCTACGGGGTCTGTTTGACCGTTGGCTGCGGCGCCCAGGTCATCCCCAGATCCGCGCCAGAATTCGATACGACGCCGCCAATCGCACCTTGCGGATTCACTTCGCCCAGCGTCAGCCCATCACGGTGGCGGCTCCGGCGTTCGACCTGCCGATCGAGATCGCAGTGCGCACCACGCCGACGGCGGTGGCGACCCAGCACGTCTTCCGCCTCAACGAGCGCCTCGGCGAGTGGACCTTGGCCGCAGCGACTCGCCCAGAGGTCATCGAGATCGATCCGCGCATGGCTCTGCTGGTCGACTGGCAGATCGAAGCCGGCGTCGACGTCCTCGCCGCGATGCGCGACCACGGCAAGCGCGCCGACGTGCGCCTGCGCGCCGTGCGCAGCCTCAAGTCGGTCGTTGGCCAGCAACGCGGCGTCTCCGCGCTGATCCGAGCGCTCGCGAGCGATCCCGCGCGGCACGTGCGCGCCGAGGCCGCCTCCGTATTGGGTGCGGCGCCACGGGCCGCCGCAGGCCCGGCTCTCGTAAAGGCCCTCGCCACGGACCCGGAGTCGAAGGTACGCGCTGCTGCTGCGGAGGCGCTGGCCCGGCACTTTGACCCGGCGACCTGGGCGGATCTGGAGAAAGCGGCCCGTCGGGACCGATCCCACGTCGTGCAGAAGGCTGCCCTGGCGGCTCTGTTCGGCATCGATCGGCAGCGCGCGCTGTCGCTCATCACCCAGGCGACCGGCTGGCCCTCACAGCACGACGTCGTCCAGGGTCACGCCCTCTCTCTGCTGGCCCGCTACGGTCGTGGCGCCGACCTCGCCCGGCTGTGGAAGGCCGCCGGTCCGGGCCACTCCAAGCTGCTGCGGGCGCAGGCAGCGCTCGCACTGGCCGAGTGGGCCAGCCGCGTCCCGGGCCGCCGCGACGCCGTGCGCGGGTTTCTCGAGAGCATGATCCGCGAACCCGACACGCGCCTGCGCGGCGCGATCGCCCAGGCCATCGCCCACCTCGGTGACCCCGCCTCCCGGCGCGCCCTCCTCGACGCTGCCGACCGCGAAGTTCATCTCTCGCTTGCCGACCGGATGCGCCGCTTCGCCGCCGAGTTGGGAGCCAAGCTACCCGTCGAGGAGCGCGTATTGCGCCTCGAACAGACCCTCGAGGAGCTGCGCCGCGGCGGCCTCGGCACCGGCAAACATGGCGCCGGCAGGTCGGGTCCCGACGACCGCCGCGATCGCGGCGGTCGCAAGGACCCCAAGGGCCCCGGCGGCGATCCGTCCAATCGGCAAGGAACGCCCCATGCCCCGCCGGCCACCGGTAGCTGAGCGCCGGTCTCCGCGCGCGTCTCGCCGCCACCTGGCCGGCCTCGTCGCCCTCGCGCTCGCTCTCGTTGCGGTTTGCGCATGCCGCCCCGACCGCCAACCAGGCACCCTGGTCGTCGCGGTCGACGCGCCGATCCGCGATCTCGACCCGAGGCTGGCGACCGACTCGCCGTCCGCTCGCCTCAGCCGCCTGGTTTTCGAAGGCCTGACCCGCGTCGACGAGAGCGGCGCGGCCGTCCTCGACCTCGCACAGCGAATCAGCGAGGGGCCTGGTCGCGACGCGCGCGGTCGCCCGATTGAGATGATCGTCGACCTGCGCCATGACGTGCGCTTCCACGACGGCAGCCCGCTGGATGGCCGCGACGTCGCCTGGACCTACCAGACCGTCATGGACCCTACGTTTGGCACCGTCATCTCTGGCGAGTTCCGTCGCCGCTTCCGCGCGGTCGTCGCTGACCCCGATGACCCCTACCGGGTTCGTTTCTTGCTGCGCCGTCCGCTCGCCACCTTTGCGACCGACATCGTGCTTGGCATCGCGCCGCGTGCCCTCGCCGCCTCGCCCGGTCGGCGTTTCCCCGGGCTGCCAATCGGCACCGGTCCATGGCGCGTGGTGGCTCCCTTGTTGTCTGATCGCGTCGAGCTGGTCCGCGCGCCGACCCACCAGGACTGGCAGGGGGCAGCGAGGCCCGGGCCGCAGCGGCTGATCCTGCGGACCATCGAGGACGAGGGCGCGCGGGTCCTCTCCGTCCTTGGCGGTGGCGCCGACGTCGCCATGGGGGGGCTGTCGCCTGCGGTGCTACAAGCCGCCGCCGCCAGCGGCCGGGCCCAGATCGTCGCGAGCCCCGGCATCGCCTGGTCGTATCTCGGCTTGAACCTGCGGCGGCCAGGTCTCGACGATGCCCGGGTCCGGCGCGCGATCGCACACGCCATTGATCGCCGCGCGATCATCGACACCTTGCTAGGCGGCCGGGCGCGGGTCTCCGAGGGCATGATGGCGCCCGGTCACCCCGCCTGGGCCGATCTGCCCGATCTGGTCTACGACCCGGCCCGTTCCCGCGCGCTGCTCGACGAGGCGGGATTGCACCCAGGTCCCGACGGCGTGCGCATGCGGATCGAGATCAAGGTCTCGACCAACCGCTTTCGTCGGGCTGTCGGTCGCGCTCTCGCCCGCTCTCTCGCCGTCGCTGGTATTGAGGCCACCGTGCGCAGCTTCGAGTTGGGTACCTTCCTCGCTGACGTGCGCGCGGCGCGCTTTGAGGCGTTCTTGCTGTTGCTGCCCGAGCCGGTCGAAGCGGACTTGTTGGCTTGGATGTTCCACAGCCAGAATGTCCCACCGGTACCCGCCGACCCCAACGCGCCCACTCGCTACGGTCGCCTGGAGCGCCGCGCCTTTCCGCCCGGGCTGTGGTCGGCCGCAGTCGAAGCCGACCCGCGCTGCCGAGAGTGGCGCGAAGACGCGATCGCCGACGCCTTGCGGGCGTTCGCGCTCGCCCCCCTTGGCCTCGCTGAGACCTTCGGCACCGCCAACCGCACCGGCTACTTTGAGCCACATGTCGACTGCCTGCTTGAGCTGGGGCGCGTCACCCTCGACCCCGCCAAGCGCGCTGGGCTCTACGTCGAGGCGCAACGACAGCTTCACGACGACCTGCCGGTTGTGCCGCTGTGGTTCGAGCACCAGTGGGCGCTGGTGCGCGACGGTGTCGAGTTGCCTCACCTCGCGGCCGACGGGCGCTACGCGGTCCTCGCACAGGCACGCTGGCGACCCTGATTCCGGCGACCCTGATTCTGGCGACCTTGATTCCGGCGACCCTGATTCTGGCGACCCTGATTCTGGCGACCCTGATTCGGGCGGACCGGGCTGCTGGCCGGACCTTGCATGTCCGCTGCGAGGCACCGAAGCTGCGTGCGGTCGCGCGGCTGTTTGTCGCGCGCCACGCGCCGCACGCCGGAGTACCGCATGTCCGCTGGGTCCCCTTCAAACGCCCCCGGTCCCCCTGCCGGTCCGAACGCCGGTCCGAACGCCGGTCCGAACGCCGGCCCGAACGCTGGTCCGAACGCCGGTCCGAACGAAGCCAACCGCCATGCGAGCACCGGCTGGCGCCGTGCCACCTGGACGGCGATCGTTGGCGTCACCGCCGCTGGACTGCTCGCCGCGATCGGTCTGCGGCCGCCGGCACACCTGCCCAACGGGCTCGAGGGCCAGGTCGCGCCCTCCTTCGAGCTCCCGTTGATGAGCGCGCCCGGCCCCCTGCCTCTCGTTCGCCGGGGGTTACCCAGCGCGAGCGGTCTGCCGATGCTGCTGCACTTCTGGTCGACCACCTGCGCGCCCTGCGACGACGAGGCGCCGACGATCGACGCCTTGGTCAGCGAAGCTGCCGCTGCCGGTTTCGAGATCCTCACGGTCACGGCCGACTCGGCAGAAGAGGTGCGTGCCTGGTTGGCCGCCCGCGGCTACGACTGGCCCGTTGGTTTTGACGGCGCAGGCACGGTGCACCGTGATTACCGGGTCTCGTCGCTCCCGCAGACGTTCGTGATCACCGCCGACGGCACGGTGGCGCGGGGGCTCTCGGGGCCGCAGTCCCTCGAGACCCTGCGAGCGACGGTCGCCGCCGCCGCCGGCTCCGACGCGTCCCGCTGACTCTGCCGAACGTCGAAGGACCCCGCCGAGCGCAGAAGCGCTGACCGTCAGAACGCGTACATCAGGCTGAAGTGGAACTGGCCGAAGTCGTCCACCTCCGGTACCTGACCGGTCTTGACCTCTTCCTCGCTGAAGCTGCCGTCGGCCTGCTTGACGGAGACGGTCTCGGACACGTCCGCAAAGTCGCGGACCCGCCGACCGATCGCCACGCCGTAGTCGAAGCGCACCGGAATCTGGCCGCCGATCAACCAGCGCAGGCCCACGCCGACGCCGTGGCGAACGCTCAGGCCGTGGAAGCTCTGCCAATCCTGAGCGATACCGCCCCAGTCGTAGAAGGTCGCGCCCCACAGCTCCATGCTGCGCACCACTGGGAAGCGCAGCTCGGCAGAGCCGTTGAGGATGACGTTGCCGTCGCCCAGGGTGAAGTTCGAGATGCCGCTAGCGCAGCCGTCGCCCGCCTCACAGGCGATCACGGTGCCGCCCGACGCGTCGTACTGGCGCACGCCGTCGTCGGTGTAGCCGCGAAGACCGTGCTGGCCGCCCAGACGAAAACGCTCGTTGAGGGGGATCTCGCCGCTGGTCAGAGGCAGGATACCGCCGACGTGAAGCAGGCCGGCGAAGGTCAGAGTGCGACGCAGGGTCGCGAAACCTTTGAGCGTGGACTCGTACTTCAAGAAGTTCACGAAGCTGCCGGCGGGGTCAAGCGCGTTGATGTAGGCGATCGTGCCGACCGCGTAGAGGCCGCGCGTGGGGTTGAGCGGGCTGTCCAGCCCGTCCCACACCAGCCGCGGCGCGAGCTTGACCTGGAATCGGAAGGGCTCGAGGTCCTCCCCCGCCGCGCGGGCCTCCTCGGTGCGCCACGACACGAAGCCGCCGTCGATCCCCGTGGATGCATAGAGTCGGCCGAATCTCCTCGACAATTCAGCAAACGCCCCCGACTTCTGGACGTCGAGGGTCGAGGTCGCAAAGTCACGCACCGCGTATGGGGCGATCACCCGCAGCGCGTAGCTGGATCCCAGAAAGCGGCTGTCGACGTAGGTCGGCGCGAACGTCGCGAGGGCCGGCAACCAATCTTCCAGCGTCGAGCTGCGCACCGTGGCGTCCTCGTCCAGCAGGAAGAGCGGGTTGAGTTGACTGATCGTCCACCCCACCTTGAGCGGCAGGCGCCCCTCCTTGGCCTGGCCGAGGAAGTTGCGGTCCACCCAGGCGAGCTCGCCCGTCACCAGCAGGTTGGGCAGGCTGCCGGCGACGCTGCGTCCGAATCCAGCGTGCACACGGTCCGTCCCGCTGCTGAGATGCTCGACCTGATCGGTGAGGGCTGGCGCGACGAGCGCGCCGGTGCTGCGTTCGGTGTTGACGGTCTGCAGGCCGAGCGCGCCTTCGACGTACTCGACCTTGTCCTCGACCACTCGAACTACGATGGCGATGCGGTCTCGCACTGGCGTCTCTTTGTCGCCGATGTACTCGAAGCTCACCGAGCGGAAGATGCCCAGATTGCGCAGACGGCGTTGCAGGTCGAAGAGGCGTTGGCCGGAGAAGACCTCTCCGCCACTCGGCATGTCGCGCAGGATGACCTCCGCCTCGGTGTCGAAGTTGCCCGCAACGAAGATCTCGCCGACCTGGACACGCGCGCCCTCGTCGATACGCACCTGCAAGCTGACGTGCTCGGCGAGGATCTGGCTGTCTTTGCAGACCGCCATGGCCCGGTCCGGCCCCTGGGTGCCGCATTGTACGTCGATGCGGGCACGGAAGAAGCCGTTCTCGCGGTACCACGCCTCGACCGCGCGCAGGCCCGTCAGCAAGCGCGCGAACGACACCACTGCCCCAGGTTCGAGTCCCAGGAGCCCACGCACGCGCCCCTCGCCTGCCTGCGCGGCGCCCTCGACGACGAGCTTGGCGACCCGGCTGCGCCTGCCTTCGACCTCGGGGATCTCGACGTAGATGTACGCCTCGCCGAATGGCCGACGCACCCTGAAGCCTTTATCAGCGTACCGATAGGTCAGCACGTCGCCGCGCTCGTCGACGCTGCGCTGGCGAACCAGGACCTCGCCGCCGTTGCTGTCGCCCAGCGCATAGCGGAACTCAAAGAAGCCAGCGTCTCGGTAGAACTCACGCAACGTGTCGAGATCGCCCAAGAGCAAGCTGGTCAGGAGGTAGCCGCCCTCATCAAAGAAGTCATATGCGCGTGTGTCCATCTCACCAGACAGCGTGCTCGCGCTGAAATGCTTGGCGCCGGGGAAGGCGAGGCCGCGGACCTGGGCGGGGTAGCCCGTCGTGATTCGGTAGGTGACCGCCCGCTCGACCTGTCGCGAGAGGCCAGGGGGAACCACGCGGTGGTCGAGCTGCACGTCTGCGAAGAGGTAGCCGCGGTTCTCGAATAGGGCGCGCAGCGCGACGCGGCCTCGTTCCGCCTCGGCGAGCTCGTAGACGCCGGTCTCGGCAAAGGGCAGGGCTGCGAGCAGGCTGGCGTCATCGCTGTCCTTGAAGCCGCCGTTCGGGTCGCCGCTCGGTGCCTCTTCGCGGGCTAGAACCCGGACGATGTTGCAGTGCCCCGGTCGAATCTC
The DNA here is from genome assembly GCA_937915965.1 of uncultured Myxococcales bacterium. Classification (GTDB taxonomy): domain Bacteria; phylum Myxococcota_A; class UBA9042; order UBA9042; family UBA9042; genus CALGHC01. The sequence continues at coordinate 11,778 of CALGHC010000548.1, read as the reverse complement.
GACGATCAGGCGTCGCTCAGCCTCGTCGTGGCGGACCTCGATGCGCGGGTTGCCGTAGCCGCGCTCGCGCAACCACCGCCGCAACTTCGCGCGCGCCTTGATCACGTGACGTTGAGCGAAGATATCCACCGTGCCCAGGCCGCTCTGGTCGAGCACAGGCCCGGCCTCGATCGGCGCGCAGATCAGGTCCGCCCCCCGTTCGGCCATGGTGGGTTTGTCGACACCGAGCACCTTGACGACCCGATCCATGATGCGCTGCTGGCTGCCCTCGTCGATCTCGACCAACACCCGGACCAGACCCACGCCGACGGGTTCCGTGCGGATCTCGACGCGAGCGTCCTCGTAGCCTTCGCGCTGGTAGAGGGTCTCGAGCACCTCGCGCTGGTGCCTGAGGCGCGCTTGTCCCTCGACGCCGTCAGCGTTGAGGGCCTCGCCGCGTTGGATGAGCAGGCGGCTCTCGATGTCAGTGCGGTACACGTCGTGGTTGCCGCTGATGACGATCGAGCGGACGAAGGCGTTGCCTTTGACCTTGAAGGCGACGTGCGCGTCGCCCGCCGCGGTGCGACAGAAGGGCTCGGCGCTCTGAAAGAACCGTGTCGCCACCAGTCGGCGCCACGCGGTCTCCAGGCCACCCACGGGCAAGGTCTTGCCCGGTTCCAGATCGAGCAGAGAGATCAGCCTGGCCCGCTCCGCTGGGTCCTGGCAGCGTGTGCCGATGCATCCGAGGAGTCGGGTGCTCGCGATGCGGTGGCCGTCGCACAGCCCGTCGAGTCGCGCCAGGACGGCAAGCTGTGCAGCGTTTGCGCCGCCCGCCCGCTCGTCCACCTCGACAGCACTATCCACCGGCGCGGCGACCGCCTTGTCTGTCGCCGCTTCGGGTGCTGCGTCTGCCGCCGCTTCGGGTGCTGCGTCTGCCGCCGCTTCGGGGGCTGCGTCTGTCGCCGCGCCCGTCGTCGGGGCGGCCTGACCGTAGGCCGTCGCTGTCGCCGTCGCTGTGATCCAGCACAGCCCGAGCGCGACGGGCCATCTCCCCCCGCCCGAATGGCTCGGCCGCACCTGCACGCGCACACGCGACCTGGTCAGGCGTTCGGTCATTCGCCCACCTCCCAGCGCTTGCGCAGTTTTGCTTCGTAGGTGTTGACCGTATTCGACGTGTCCACCGGCGACGGGCCGGTGCGCACCAGACCTTCCATCGACACCGTGTCCGAGATCCGGAAGGTGAAGCTACCGCTGTACTCCGCCGAAGCGTCGGTGCCGATCGTGCCCTGGCCGGTGACGGTCAGCCGGCCCATCGTCTTGCGCACCTGAGCGACCACCGCACCGGTCGTCTGCACGCCCACCGAGACCTGATCGACAACAGCCGAGAGCAGCAGCTTCGACACCTGCTGAGCGAGGTCGTCGGTCAGCAGGTTGATGCTCGCCCGGTCGCCCAGGACCCCAGAACCATTGGCCGTCAACAACCGACCGGTCAGCAACAAGGACTGGATGTCGGCGGTCTCGTAGGCAGGGATCGATCGCATATCGATGTTCAGTTCAAGCTTCTCGGTCAGCAACGGTCCGTAGATGCGGATGAAGACCAGCACTGCGCGCTGCTCGCCTGAAGTGCTCTCGCCAATGTCCTGGCCGATGCCGCCGGACAGTGAGGTCTGTCCCTGCTGGCTCTCGTCGACGAGGATCTCAGTACGGGCCTCCATGTCGAGGTACGGCAGCTGGTCGGGTTTGGCGAGGTTGCCGCGGAAGTCGATCGAGCCTTGGGTGACCTCGAACTCGCGGCGCACCACCGAGTAGGTGATCGTGCTGCCCGGCAGCACCTTGACCCGACGAAATATCTCCGGATTTGAGATCGTTCCGCCGACCTTGAGGTCGAACGCGAGCTCGACGTCCGTCTTGCCGAAGGGGAAGCGCGACTGCACCTCGAAGTGCCGTCCGCTGACCGCGAGAGAGAGACCGATGTCGCCGATCCACGGCTGGGTCTCCAGCACCGATTTCGAGTAACCCTCGACCTCGCGCCCGCGCACGCCGCCGACGATCTTTGCGATCTTGTCGAAGCTTCGGAAGAAGACGCCCTCGGTGACCGTGAGGTCGCCCGCGACGACCATCTTGCGCCGCTCGGGGTCGCGCAGGTGACTGCCCGAGAAATGCAGCCGCGGCGTGAAGACGGCGCTGAATTGCTTGGGCAACGTGTGGCCGAGGTCGACGCCGTCGAGGTCGAGCTCGATAGACTCGGGCAGCAGGTCCTTGAGGACTACCTCGCCCCAAGCGCTCGCCCGGCCGTCGTCGATGCGGGTCTCAAGGGGGTGCTCGCGCGGGATCCTCAGGCGGATCCGGCCGTCCTTGAGGGTGTCGACCAGCAGCCTGCCGTCGTTGGCGACCAGGACGTCGCGCCCGAAGCCGCGCGGCGCGATCTTGGACGGCCGGGTCGCGATGCGCCCTTGGACGGCCAGTTGGTCGAAGGTGCCCGAGACCCGCATCCGCCCCTGGCCGACCCCCGCTGCCTTGAGGCACCGGGATTCGACGTCGGCGGTGACGGCGGGGTCGTCGAGGATATCGAAGCGCAGGTCGAGCGCAGCCATTGATTCGGCCAGCGGGCCGACGCGTGGCACGTCGAGGCTGCCGGCAGCGAAGAACCGCAGTCGCGGCGGGCCCTCGGGTGTCAATGCGACACGACCGCACAGCTCCAATGGGTGGCGGCCGATGGTGAAGAAGGTGCTGTCGAGGACGACCCCGGTCGGGTCGACCCGCACGTGCGTCGGGTTGGCGTTGCGCAGCGGCTCGAGGCCGTTGCCTGGTTCGAGCAAGAGACCCCGCTCGGGGATGGCGACGTCGACGTGGTAGTCGAGCTTGCGCCCACCAAGTGCGACGTCTGCCCAGGCCTGGGCGGTCAGATGAAGAGCGAGGCCCGGTGGCGCCTCGCGGCCGACCGCAGCGAACGGGTCGAGGTCCTCGAAGCCGATGCCGACGTGCACGTGGTCTGGCTTCATGCCCTGGAACCGCACCTCGCTACCTTCGAGGACCTTGAGCCCATTGAAGAAGCGCGGACTCGTGATGTGAGCGACCTCGCCGCGAACCTTGCTGGCGTCGATGACCGCGTCGCCCAGGTCGATGCCGTCCCAGACCAGACCAGCGAGACTGACGCGCACGTCGAAGTCGAGGTCGCGTCGATCACCGCGAACGCTGACCCGACCCGAGAAGCTGCCGTCCAATGGCAGGCCAGCGGCACGCAACCGCGCGAACTGGTCAAATCGCAGGTCGGGCACGGCGATGTCCGCGTTGTAGCGCATCCGCGTCGGGTCGAAGGCGCCCTCGCCGCGGATCTCCGCGCCGTTGTCGAGTTCGACCACCGCCTCATCGACCTTCAGCTGGCCGTCGCGGGCCTCTATCTGCAGATCGACGCGCCGCAGTCGCTCGCCGGCGACTACCAGGTCGCGGACGGCCACCCGCCCCGTGGCGTTGAGGCTGCTGAGGGGTCGGCTCAGATCGACCGCGAGCTTCGGTACCTCCAGGTCGAGTTGGCCGCCGTAGCCCCGCATACCGAGGCGCTCCAGCAGGGGGCCAAGGCGAACCCGCTGCAAACGCAGCCTGCGACCCTCCAGCCGGCGCTGACTGCGCAGCTCCGTGACCTGCTCACCAAAGAGCGCGACCGAAAGATCCCCTGAGAGGTGGCCCAGCTCGCTGTCTGCGACGAGTCCGTCGGCGCGCAGCACGCCATCGCGCAGACTCAGCTTCGCTCGCGCCTCGCGCAGGCTGTAGCCCGCCGCCCGGACCTTGCGCAGCTGCAGCGTGCCGAGCACGGCCGGGTCGAGGTAGTCGCCGTCGACGTGTCCAGCGCTTAGTCGCACCGAGCCGCCGACACCTCGGACCCCCAGGGGGGCGAGCACCGCCTCCAGGTCGGGGAAGTTGGCGTCGATTCGCAGGCCGGCCTGTCGGCTGCGCAGGTCGATGTGGCCGTCGGCCATCAGCCATTGCCGCGGGCTGCGTCGCAGCGGCCCGTCGCCAGCGGCGCGGGCGACGGTCGTCAGTTCGACGCCATCGAGAGAAAACGCCGGCCCAGCCCCAGGCGCCATCGTGACGCCGAGCTTGCCGCGCAGATCGAGCAGCGGCACCGCGCGCACCAGGGCAACCCCGGCGGGTCGGCGTAGCGTGACCGCGGTGTCGAAGGTTGCCTCGACCTCCAGCCGCTCTTCGCCCTCTGCCAGCAGCCGGGTCCGCACGTGGCTGTCGATGCGGCCATTCAGCACGCCATCGAGCGCAAGGGTCAGCGGCGCGCCCAGGCTGAGGGCTTTGCTTCGCAGGAAATCCGCCACTTGCAGGCCGTCGAGCTTGGCGTCGCACGCGACGACGTGGCTGCCGTCGTCAGCCCGCATGCGGTAGGTCAGCAGCGGCGACGTGATCTCGCCTGACCAGGCCCGAGCGACCATCTCGTGGATGTCGATGGCGACCTGGTCTCGGCCGGCCGCTCCAGTCGTGAGGTCGATGCGACCACGGACCGAATCGGTCGGGAAGCCCGCCATCAGCCCGCTGCCGCGCACCTCGCCGTGGGCTTGGAAGACGCCCGCGGCGTCGAAATCGAAGTCGCCAAGGACGTGGGCCTCGAAGTCGAAGAGTGGCCCGAGCAATCCGCTCACGAAGTCCGACTTCGACGAGCTGGCGAGATCAAGGTGACGCCCAGAGACGTGGATATCGGGTTGCCAGCGGACCTCCGTCGAGCCGTCGGCGAGCAGGGTATGGGCCATCTCGACCCGCATTCCGTGTATTGACACCTCGTTGAGGTCGCCGCGCACCCGTCGCAGGGAAAAGCGACCTTGCGGGATGTTCGGCAGACCGGCCGCAGGAAAGGCCGCCAGCCAGACCTCGCTGCGCCCGACGCGCACGTCCTCCGCCTCGTAGTTGGCCTGCAGGCCGGCCTCATCGATGCGCAGGTCGAAGCTGCCGTGAAGGTCGGCCTCCTCGGCTTCGATTCGAATCGCCGGCTGCTCGATCAGAACGCGTATGCCCGTCGCCTCGATGGCCGAAACAGAGAGGCGAAACGTCCCTTTCGACGTTGGCGGCTCGTCATCCGGCTCTGGTTGCGCGAAAGCCGCCGCGAGGCGCATCAACCCATCGGGGCCAGTGTCGATTCGCACCTCGGCGTCCGCCAGCCTCGCGCTCTCGATCACCACCGCCAGGTCGCCCTTGCCGGTGACCACACCGCGCAGCAGAGGCAGCCAGGCGACCTCGACATCGATCCAGCTTGCCCGCAACACCGGCACGCCGTACGGATCGCGGATCTCCGGCCGAATGACGCCCAGGTGACCCGGCCACGGCCCCCAGCGCATGCCTGCGAGCGACACCGACCCGGGAATCGCTGCAGACGCCATGCGCGCGAACTGCCCCATCACCCACGGCGAGTTCAGGGCGAAGTAGACAAAGAGCGCGACCGTGCACAGGTAGATCGCGAAGCGGATCAGGATGGTGTAGGCCGCATAGAAGCCGATCCTGGTGACCGCCTGCCATAGGCTGCGGTTGCCAACCGGCGGGTCAGGCGCGCTGGCCGCGCTGCCGTTGTCCTTCGTCCGCTGGTCGCTCACGCGGTCGTCGCTCCCGGCTGCCGCCCTGTGCCGCGACGCCCGCCGCGCAGCTGCGGAATCGCTCGGAATCACAGGGATTGTCTTGCGCCCATAGGGGTGCGTCGCACGCCACAGGCAGATCCATGCGAGCATAGCCCGGGGCCCTCATTCGGGCCATTTTTCGCGATGCTACGCCGCCGGCAACCGGCGCTGGACGCGGCCCCTTGGGCAGCCGCACCGGGTAGCCGCACCGGGCAGCCGCACCGAGGTCGTCCTCCGAGCACGACAGCCAGCACGGCGCCCAGGCCAGGTCGGCCTGGCCCGCTCAGGTTGGGGTCGAGGTCATCGGGATGGCGATCGCCTAGGGGCCGATCGGGAAGCAGATCTGCAGACCGAAGCACTTGAAGCAGATGCCGTTGCAGGGGATCGCGCAGGCGACGCCGTTGTCGGCCTTCACCGGCGTGCACTTGCCGGACGCCGTGCACAGCCCTTGCACGGGTTGGCTGCCACACAGGTCGACCTTCACCTCGGTCTCACACGGCTCGTTCGGCTTCGACATGCAGGTGCCACCCTGGCAGACGCCGGTGGGACAGTCGGCGTGCGGCGACGTGCACAGCGCCCAATCGTTGTTGCTGTGGCTACAGCCGAACTGCGGATCGCACTGGTCCTTGGTGCAGGGGTTGCTGTCATCGCAGCTCTTGTATGGCCCCGACTTGCAGGCGCCGGCGAGGCACGCGTCCTGCTCGGTACACGGGTTTCCGTCTTCGCAAGCCGCTCCGCTCGCGGCTGGGTGCTCGCACATGCCGCCTTGGCAGACGTCGGTCGTACAGTCGATGCCATCGTCGGTGCAGGTGCCGCCGTCCGAGGCGACGTGGCTGCACTCGCCACCCTTGCAGACGTCGCTGGTGCAGGGGTTGCCGTCCTCGACGCAAGCTTGGCCGTCCGACGGCAGGTGGGTGCAGAAGCCGTTGGAGCACACATCCGTGGTGCATGCCTTGCCATCATCGGCGCAGGCCAGGCCCTCCTGGACCGGCGGGTGCACGCACGCGCCGTTCTGACACAGGTCTTGGGTGCATGGGTTGCCGTCGTCCGCACAGAAGCCCTCGGACGCCGGCGCGTGCACGCAACCAGAAAGCGGGTCGCACGAGTCCACCGAGCAGGCGTCCTTGTCGTCGCAGTCGAGCGCCCCGCCGCCAATGCACATGCCATTGGCGCATTTGTCGATCGCCGTGCAGATGCTGCCGTCGTCGCAGGGTGTGCCGCTGAGCTGCACTTGCTGGCACGAACCGTCGGTGTTGCACTTGCCCTTGGTGCAGTCCAGGCCGTCTTCGCACAGCCCCTCGTCGGTCTCGCCGTCGCAGTTGTCGTCCATGCCGTTGCATAGCTCGGGTTTGGCAGGCTCGGCGTCACAGACCGGTTTGCCGTTCTCGCACGCAACGAGCTTGCCCTTGCATTGACCGAACTCGTTGATCGGCGATTTGCAGCTGGCGTTCGGCGCGAAGTCGTCGATCTGGCCGTTGCAGTCGTCGTCGACGCCGTTGCATTCCTCGGGCCGGGGATTGGGTCCCAGGCACTCGCTGAGGCCGTGGGCGCCGCACTGTCGCACCCCAGTGCAGCTGCCGTAGAAGTTGGAGTTGGTGCAGGTCGTGTCCAGGGCCAACGCCACCGCGCGCACGCTACAGGCGCACAGCTCGCCACCCTCGCGGATGCACTGGTGCGACTTCAGGCCGGACTTGGCGTCGACAATCGCCTGGCAGGTGTAGCCACCCGGACAGTCCGGTTCGATCTCCGAGCACTTGATGCCGCAGAAGCTCCCGGCGTTGCCGAACGAGGCGCACACGTTGCCGCTCTCGGCGCTGTCGTTGCAGTCGACGTTGGCGTCGCAGGGGTCGCATAGATAGAGGAAGCGTGGCGCGCACAGGTAGATCACGTCGCCATCCGGAGCCTGCTTCTGCACGCATCCGAAGCCGGAGGGACAGTCCTCGATGCAAGTCTGCGTGCAGATCTTACCGCTCGCAGACTCGATGCACAGGCCCGAGTCGCAGTCGCTGTTGCTCTCGCAGGGGGCGTAGAAGGTGCCAGGCTCGGGCGGGATGTCGGCCGCGCTGACGTCGACGCCGTCGCTGCTGCCCGCGAAGTCGACCAAGCCCGTGCCGTCCTGCCCGCCGCCGTTGATCACTTCGCCTGCGTTGCCCGGTCCGGGGGCGTCGTCGGAGCAGGCCGGTAGGAGGGCAAACAGCAGCGCGCTTGCGCAGACGCAGGCGCCGAGCAGCAGCGCGCGGCTGCGCGGCACAAGGCGCGGCACAAGAGCGGCTTCGCGGTTCGGCTGGGGGCGCCGTAAGTCGTTCATTCAATCTCCACCGTCAGGCCGGCTCGTCGCCGCGAGGCGGGACGCACCGCGGTCGAGGATAGCGGTCAGCCCGAGATGGATCAATGGACACGGGCGTGCCCCCTGACCTCTGGAGGCGCAGCCACCCCCATCGGCCGCAGCACGGCTACGGTGATCATGGTCCCACCGCAGCGCTGGGCATCTTCCATGCTTGTCGCGCCCCCCCTCAGCCACGGCCCTTGGCAACGGCGCCGGCGCTCCGACGATCTCGTCTCGTCTCACCTGGGGCGACGCTGGACGTTCGAACGTTCGCGCCCCGCCCGCGAACGTTCGCGCGCCGCCCGGGTTGGGCGACGCGGCCCCCGACCCGGCGCTCGACGCGGCGCTGGAAACGGTGTCGGACCAGGAAACGCGGAAGTCTTGCCGCCCCTCACGCGTATCTGGTAGCATGCACGCGCTTCTCCGCATCTGCGGCACGGCGTCACGGGGAGACGAGAACATGGATATTCGGTTCAAGCACGACCTTCGGGTGTTCGCGATCGCGTTTTTGGCAGCCTCACTCGCGATCTCAGGCTGCAGCGACGAAGGCACCGGAGACCCGGACACTGGCGCGGTCGATCCCGGAGTCGACGCTGGTGACATCAGCGTCGACGTCTCCGACCCGGAGACCGACGGCGGCGATGAGCCCGACAACGTCGACCCTGGCGACACCATCGACGTGGTCGACGGCTGCGTCTCTGACGAGGCGTGCGCGGCCGAGATCACGGCTGACGCGACCAAGTGCGAGGCCGCCGTCTGCAATCAGCAGACCGGCAAGTGCGAGCTCGGCGCGGCTCCCGATGGCGGCGCCTGCGACGACGGCATGAAGTGCACCAAGGACGACGCCTGCCAGGCCGGCAGCTGCGAGGGCACGATCGACTGCCCTGTCGGCCCCAACGAGACCGCTGGCTGCGTCGAGGCGCTGTGCGACGAGAAGGGCGAGTGCCTCACCAAGAACCTGGACGTCGAGTGTGACGACAGCAACCTGTGCACCGACAACGATCACTGCAAGTTCAAGACCTGCCTGGGCATCGCCAAGAACCCCGAGGTGGACTGCAACGACGACAACCTGTGCACCGAAGACGCCTGCGACCCAGCTACCGGCTGCGATCACCCCTCCGCCAAGCTGGGCATCCCCTGCAGCACCGGCGATACCAAGTGCACCGCGAATCAGGCGTGCGACGGCGACGGCGCTTGCGCCGACGGCGTGGCGGTCGTCTGCGACGACGGCAACCCGTGCACCAAGGACAGCTGCAACAACAGCTCGGGCTGCGTCTTCTTGGCGATCGCGGCGTCGAACACCGTCTGCGACGACGGCGACAAGTGCACGACCAACGACGTCTGCGACGGCAACAGCTGCAGCGGCGCGCCCAACGAGAACATCGACGATGGCAATCCGTGCACCAAGGACACCTGCGATCCGCTCACCGGCAAGACCACCTACGAGGCGATCACCTCGAGCGCTGCCGGTCTGTGCGACGACGGCCTGCCCTGCAGCAAGAACGACGGCTGCCTCGCCGGCAAGTGCGTGGGCCAGGCGCTGAAGTGCAACGACCAGAACCCTTGCACGACCGACTCCTGCGACGTCGACAAGTGCGACTCCAACGGCAAGAACTGCGGCCAATGCGTCTACGCGCCCCTCAAGGAAGGCGCGCCCTGCCAGGACGCCAACGTCTGCACGACCTCTGACGCCTGCCAGCAGGGCACCTGTGTCGGCGTGAGCTGGGACGTGTCTGGTCAGTGCGACGACAAGAACGACTGCACCTCGGACTTCTGCCAGCTGGGCAGTGGTTGCGTGAACGCGCCGAAGAACGGCGACTTCTGCAATGACGAGGATCCCTGCACATTGGTCGACAAGTGCGCCGGCAAGTTGTGCAAGGGCCAGCCCAAGGCCTGCGACGACGGCAACCCATGCACCAACGACGCCTGCGACCCTCTCAACGGCGAGTGCACCCACGAGGAGTTCGTCGGCAAGTGCGACGACGGCAACAAGTGCACCGCAAATGACCTGTGCGTCGACGGCAAGTGCGGTGGCGAGAAGATCGTCTGCAGCGACGACAAGCCCTGCACGCTCGACATCTGCGACTCGGTTCTCGGTTGCACCTTCAAGCCCAAGGCGGGCGGCTCGCCTTGCGACGACGGCCTGGGCTGCACCAAGGGCGACATCTGCGACGCCGGCCAGTGCGTCGCCCAGAAGAACGAGTGCGTCCCCTGCGAGAGCAACCTTGAGTGCGCCAAGTACGACGACGGCAACTTCTGCAACGGCATCCTCGCGTGCGTCGAAGGGCCGCAAGGCAAGGTCTGCGACACCAACCTCGCGACGGTCATCGACTGCGACAAGAGCAAGGACGGACCCTGTCAGGCCAACACCTGCAACCCGGACGACGGCAAGTGCACGCCCATCGTCAAGGAAGACGACGCCAAGTGCATCGACGGCAACAAGTGCCTCGTCAACACCATCTGTCAGCAAGGCGAGTGCGTCGGCGACCTCATGGATTGCGACGACGACGAGCCCTGCACGACCGACTCCTGCGACCCGAAGTCGGGCTGCAAGTACGTGGCGGGGCAGGAAGGCGCGGTCTGCAACGACGGCAGCGTCTGCACCCCGAACGACAGCTGCGTCAAGGGCGTGTGCACCGGCGACAAGAACATCTGCGAGTGCGACATCGACGGGGACTGCGAGCAGTTCGACGACGGTGACAAGTGCAACGGCAAGATGGGCTGCATCGGCGGCTTCTGCAAGGACAAGCCCAACTCCGCGGTGGTCTGCGATCCGCTCGCTGGCAAGCCTTGCCAGCAGAACCTGTGCAAGAAGGCCTCCGGCGAATGCGTGGCCACGCCGCTCAAGGACGGCAGCAAGTGCGACGATGACAACGCATGCACGCTCGCTGAGACCTGCGCGGTCGGAGAGTGCGAGGCGGCCAAGACGGTCGACTGCGCTGACGAGAGCCCATGCACGACCGACGTCTGCGACAAGAAGTTCGGTTGCCTGCACGCGCCGTCTTCAGCCGGCGCGAAGTGCGACGACGGCACCGACTGCACCGACGCCGACACCTGCGTCAACGGCGCGTGCCAGGGTGTGGTCATCGACTGCGAGGACGGCAACCCCTGCACGCTCGATCTCTGCAACAAGAAGGGCGGCTGCGCTTCAGTCCTCAACGACAACGCCGCGTGTGACGACGGCGATCCCTGCACGGGCGACGATCACTGCTTCGCTGGCGTGTGCGAGACCACTCCGGTCGACTGCAACGACGACAACCCGTGCACCATCGACGGCTGCGACGGCAAGGGCGGCTGCAAGAACATCGTCGTCGACGGCAAGGACTGCGACGACGGCGACACCTGCACCATCGGCGACAGCTGCGTGGCGGCCGCGTGCGTAGGCAAGAAGAAGGACTGCGAGGACGGCAACCAGTGCACCGAGGCCAACTGCGAGTCTGGCGCTTGCGTTGTTTTGCCGCTGACCGATCAGGTCTGTTCGGACGGCGACGCTTGCACAGAGGAAGACGCATGCACGAACGACGGCCAGTGTCTGGGCGCTGAGGTCCTCTGTGTCGACGGCAACGAGTGCACCAAGGATCCCAACGAGTGCCTGTACACCAAGGGCTGCCTCTTCCTTCCCGATGACGGCAAGCCCTGCAACGACAACGACGCCTGTACGTACAAAGACACCTGCGCGGGCAAGGGCTGCCAGGGCCTGCAGCTGAAGTGCGACGACGGCAACGTCTGCACCTCGGACAGCTGCGAGGCGGAGGTCGGCTGCATCATCAAGCAGAACATCTGCGACGACGGCAACGACTGCACCTTCGATTCTTGCGACAACTCAACCGGCTGCAAGCACGCCACCGTCGACGGCAAGGCGTG
>CALGHC010000547.1 GCA_937915965.1 uncultured Myxococcales bacterium | reverse complement strand
TTCCGACCGGCGCGCCGGCGGCGGCGGCCAGCCACCATGCGGTCGCTCCGAGAGCGGCGACCGCCACCCAGGCGAGCGGGCTGCGGCCGCCCCGCCAATCCCGATCCCGGCTCACTGCCAGGAAGGCAAACGCCGCAGGCGCGAACCAACCCAGCGCCTCGGCCGCCACCGACGGGGCGGCGGCTCCAACCGTCCCCGCTGATGCGCCGTGGCTGGACTGCGTGGCGTGAAGCCAGAAGGTAGCGGTCAGCGAGAGCGCGAATGTCGCTCGCAACTGGTTGAAACGCAGCGCAAGCACGACCCCGCCACCAACGATGAGCCACGGGGCCACGCGGTCGACGGCCAGCCAGTCGGCCGCGGCCAGCTGGCCGTGCGCGACAAAGACCGCTGCCGCCGCCGCCAACGGAGCAATCACCAGCGTCGCTGCCCTCGCAAGTGCCGCTGTCACCGCTTGCCCCCCTGCCTGCCTGCCTGCCTGCGCGCATACGCAGCCTGCTCTTCGACCCATCGGCAGGGTGCCCCGCCGTGCCCCGACACCCCTGCCAGGGCATCGTACCGTCGGCGGTGCCGGCGGCCAGGAAACGGGCGATAGCCGGCCGCCGTTGACGTTCGAACGGCGGTCACTGCGCTGCCGCCTCTCCCGGCTGGCGCGCATTGGCTCCTGTTGTGGTCGATTCGGGCAGGATGTTGCCTCCAACGACCACGTCGGCACCTGAGATCCTGCCGAGACACGCGGGCGGCTGTGGAAAACATAATTCTTCATATCTACGCCACCGACCCCTGACGATGGCGATCCAGGGCGGCGTGACCGGTGACAAACCGCACGCTGCGTTGCGTCGTGCGTCCCGGCGCTTGTCGAAGACATGCGACACCGCGTACCTTTTTCCTGGTGATTCCTGCCCGTGCCGCCGCGCCGACCTTCGCGCTGCGGACGGGCTCCTCGTCGCTTGAGGTGCCGAATGAAGATCCAACCATCTGATTCGATGGGCGTATCTCCTAATCAACGACGGGCTCTTCGTCCGGCATTTGCCGCGCTGCTGTGCCTCGTCGCGGCGACCGCATGCTTCGAAGACGACGGCGACGGCGGCGCAGCGGGCGCCGCCGACTCGGCAGACATAGTCACCGACGGCACGCTCGCTGAGCCGTGTCCTCTTGGCGAAAAGTGCCCCTGCGAGGCGGACGCCGAATGCGAGAGCGGTGTCTGCATCGACGCCAAAGACGGCGCCAAGCACTGCGCCCAGCCTTGTGGCGACGGCTGCGAAGATGGCTACACCTGCGAGCAGATCGTGCCTGGCGGCGGCTTGCCCGGCGAGGCCACGCCGACGGGCGAGGGTGTGTGGGTTTGCGTCCCAGAGCCCTGCACGCTCGACGAAAAATGCGATGGCAAGGACAACGACTGTGATGGCGAGACCGACGAAGAGACCTGCGACGACGGCAACCCGTGCACGATTGGCGGCTGCGACCCGGCGAAGTACACGCCGCTGGCAGAGGGCTGCACCTGGACGGCCGCGGACGGCGCCGCGTGTGAAGATGGCGACCCCTGTTCGACCGCGGATTCTTGCCTTGCCGGTGCGTGCGTCAGCGGCGCGGGACCGGATTGCGACGATGGTAGTCCGTGCACCATCGACGCATGTGAGCCATCCGGCGGCGCGTGCAGCCACGAGATGACCGAGGGAGCGTGCGAGGACGGCAACGCGTGCACCGAGGGGGACCACTGCGAGGAGGGCGCGTGTACGCCGGGTCTGCCGACCGACTGCGACGATGGCTATATCTGCACCGACGATGCGTGCGATCCCGTCGCGGGATGCGTCTACGCGTCCAACATCGTGGCTTGCGACGACGGCAACGTCTGCACGGTCGATGACGCGTGCCTCGACGGCGATTGCAAGGCCGGCGCGCTCAACGACTGCGACGACGACAACGTCTGTACCCTCAATTGGTGCGACCCGGCGCTGGGCGCCGTCGAGCTGAGCGACGGCTGCACGTTGGCCGAGCTCGACGCCGTCTGCGATGACGCCAGCCCGTGCACGGTGGGCGACAGCTGCATCGACGGCGCCTGCGAGCCAGGCATCGCCAAGGACTGCGCGGACGAAAACTCGTGTACGCAGGACGCATGCGACGCCGAAAGCGGCGCTTGCCTCCATCTCGCCCAGGAGGCGACAACGACCTGCGACGACGGCAGCCCGTGCACAGCTGACGACCTCTGCAACCACGCGGTGGAGTGCGTCGGCACGCCCAAGGTCTGCGACGACGACAACGCATGCACGATCGATGTCTGCGACAACAACACCGGTGCCTGCCTCTTCGAGGACAACAGCGGCCTGCCCTGCGAGGACGGCGATCCCTGCACGCTGGGTGACGCATGTCAGCTCGGTGGCTGCGCGGCCGGCAAGCCCAAGGTCTGTGACGACTCGCTGCTCTGCACGGATGACGGATGCGACGGCGGCAGCGGCGAGTGCGTGTTCGCGCCGAACGTGTTGCCGTGCACCGATGGCAATCCGTGCACCCTGGTCGACGTCTGCGATGGCGGAGATTGCGCCGGTGGCGAACCGGTCGTCTGCGACGACGGCAAGCTGTGCACGGTCGAGGCCTGCTCGACCAAGACGGGGGCCTGCAAGGTGGTCCCCAACGTCGACGGCATCATCTGCGACGACGGTCTGGCCTGCACCACCGGCGAGCACTGTGTCTTGGGCGAATGCGCGGCCGCCAAGCCGGTCTTCTGCGACGACAACAATCCCTGCACCGATGACGCCTGCGATCAAACGAACGGTGAGTGCGTCTCCCTCCCCAACAAGGCCACATGCGACGACGGCAACATCTGCACCTCGGGTGATGGTTGCCTCGATGGTGCCTGCTCGAGCGGGCCCAACAGCTGCGAGTGCCTGTCCAACGACGACTGCGTCGCCAAGGAAGACGGCAACAAGTGCAACGGCACGCTGTTCTGCGACCTCAACGCCCATACCTGCAATGTCGACGAGAACACCATCGTGCTGTGCGATCCTGCCAAGAACACGGACTGCTTGATCTACACCTGCGGCGCGTTCTCTGGGGTCTGTGAGGCCAAGGCGGTCATCGACGAGACACCCTGCGAGGCCGACGAGAGCGTCTGCACGGTCGGCGACGCCTGCGTGGCCGGTATCTGCCTGCCGGGCCTGACGATCGCCTGCGACGACGGCAACCCGTGCACGAACGACGCCTGCGACCCGGTCGGTGGCTGTTTCTACGAAGACAATCAGGTGTCCTGCCAGGATGGCGACGCGTGCACCAGCGGCGATGTCTGCCAAGACGGCGGCTGCGTGTCCGGCATCACCAAGGTCTGCAACGACGGTGACCCCTGCACCGCCGACAGCTGCGATTTCGACAGCGGCGAGTGCCTCGTCAGCCCAACGAGCGGTGCCGACTGCGATGACGGCAGCGCATGCACTGTCGGTGATCACTGCGAGAACGGCGGCTGCGCACCTGCCAGTCTCAAGACCTGTCCCGACGAGAACCCCTGCACCTACTCAGCTTGCAACGGCGACACCGGCCAGTGCGAGACGACCCCGTACAAGGAAGCCGAGCTCTGCGACGACGGTCAGGCGTGTACGACGACGGACGGTTGCAACAACGGCGCGTGCATCGGCGGGCCCTTGCAGAACTGCGACGACGGCAACGTCTGCACGATCGACTGGTGCGACCTCGGGACCCAGGACTGTGCCCACAAGCCGGGCAGCGACGGCGCGGCTTGCAGCGACGGCAACGCCTGTACTTTGAAGGACTTTTGCCTCGCCGGCGTCTGCCAGCCCGAGGACAGCAAGCTGTGCGAGGACAACAACGCTTGCACGGCCGACATCTGCAACCAGACCACCGGTCAGTGCGAGTACAAGAACCTGACCGATGGCACCGAGTGCACCGACGACAACGCCTGCTCGTTCGGCGATGCGTGCCAGACAGGCACCTGCACGGCGTCGAAGTGGACGGTCTGCAATGACGGCAACGGTTGCACCAACGATTCGTGCGATGCCAAGTCCGGCGTCTGCAAGTACCTGCCCAACAGCAAGAAGTGTTCTGATGGCAGCGCGTGCACCACCGGCGACGTCTGCAAGGCGGCGGTCTGCACGCCAACCGGCAAGCCAAACTGCAACGACAACAACCCCTGCACCACCGACGGCTGCGATCCCAAGACGGGCTGCACGCACAAGCTGCTTGGGGTGATCGCATGCAACGACGGCAACGCATGCACCGACAACGACATGTGCAGCGTCCTGGGCAAGTGCCAGGGCGACGGCAAGGTCTGCAACGACGGTGTCGCTTGCACCACGGACACGTGCAGCCCCAAGAGCGGCTGCGTGTACGCCAACAACAAGAACGCTTGCAACGACGGCAACTACTGCACGGTCAACGACCACTGCAGCGGCGGCAAGTGTGGCGGCGGCGGACCGCGCAACTGCAGCGACGCCAACGTCTGCACCGACGATGGTTGTGATCCCATCGCTGGTTGCGGTCACGTCAAAGATGACACCAACAAGTGCAGCGATTCCAACCCCTGCACTGCAGACGACGCATGCGTCGCCGGCAACTGCATGGCTGGAGGCCCGACCGACTGCGATGACGCCAATCCGTGCTCGACCGACGCCTGCGATCCGAAGATCGGCTGCACCCACGGGGCGCTCGGCGACCTGCCCTGCGACGACGGCAACGCCTGCACGGCGCCCGACGTATGCAAGGAAGCGTTGTGTGTCGGCGGCAGCCCCCTGGACTGCAACGACGCCAACACGTGCACCGCCGACGCCTGCGACGGCAAAACGGGCTGTACGCACCTGGAGACCACCGACACCTGCGACGACGGCAACCCGTGCGCGGGTCCCGATAAGTGCGAGGCGGGCGTCTGCAAGGCCAAGGCGCTGCTGATCTGCAACGACGAGAACGTCTGCACGGACGACGTCTGTGACGGCAAGGTGGGCTGCGTCCACTCGCCCGCGGTCGGCGACGGTGCTGCCCAGATCACCTTCGTTAGCGACGTCCAGACCAAGGTCTCGGCGAAGACCAAGTGGGTGGATGCGAAGCTCGAGCAGGTGGATCCGATCAATGGCGTGCCCACCCACGTGGGCGACGGCTGGACCGACAAGATCGCCGGCGCGGTCTGGATCTGGCACGAGGCCGAGGTCAGCCAGCCTGCTGAGGACACCGAGGGTCTCTTTATCCGCTCCTTCCAGGTGCCGGTGGCTTCGACCAACCTCGACGGCGGCCTGCAGGTCGCCGCGGACGGCGGCTTCACCTGCTGGTTCAACAACGCGCTGGTCCTTGAGGGCGTGCCGCCCAGCAACGCTTCGTCGCCACAGTCGGCATCGCTCAAGGCGCTGCTCGTGCTTGGCAAGAACGAGCTGAAGTGCCTCGTGACCAATCCGGGCGTCGCAGGAGCCAACTACGAAACCAATCCGGCGGGTCTGCTCTTCCGCATGGACGTGCTCTTCGATATCAACTCGAAGCTGTGCGATGACGGCAACACCTGCTCCGCACTCGATATCTGCCAGGACGGCCAATGTGTCGGCACCAACGGCTTGAACTGCGACGACGCCAACTCGTGCACGATCGACGCCTGCGAGGCGAAGATCGGCTGTACGCACTCCGTGGCCCAGGGCGCGGTTTGTAGCGACGGTGACCCGTGTTCGAGTGGCGACGTGTGCAACGGCGGCGTCTGTGCCGGCGCGGGCGTCACCAACTGCAATGACGGCAATCTATGCACCGACGACGACTGCGACGCCAAATCCGGCTGCGTCCACGTCCCCAAGAAGCCCGGCGACAAGAATACGCTCGCCGTCGTCAGCGACTCGCAGACATTGGCCGACGATGAGGTCGACTTCAACAAGGGCGATCCGCAGCAGAAGAACCCCGTACCTGCAGTGGCCGCGTGGGATGGCTACGCGGGTCAGTACGGGGCGTGGGTCAAGGACATCCCCGGCGCGACCTGGATCTGGCTGACCAACAAGGTCGACAACCCGACCCTCGAGTCCTACGACGTCTGGTTCTTCCGGACCTTCGACGTCCCATCCGGCGCTGCGCAGGTCACGGGGACGCTGTGGATCGCGGCGGACAACATCTTTGACTGCCGACTCAACGGAAAGCAGGTGGGCCTGATCGATGACAGCGATCACGCCTGGGATGTCGTCCGCAAGCTGCCGCTGACCACCGCCTTGAAGATCGGCGAGAACACCCTGAAGTGCATGGTCAGCAACCTGGGCGGCGCGGGCAAGACCTGGCAGACGAACCCGGCCGGGCTTCTGTATCGGGCCGAAGTCTCCTGGTTCAGCGTCGACGGCGCGCTCACCTGCCAGGATGGCAATTTCTGCACCGTCAACGACGCCTGCGCCGAGGGAGTCTGCGCGTCGGGCCCGCTCGATCCGTGCGACGACGAGAACACCTGCACCGACGACTCGTGTGATCCGACGAAGGGCTGCGTGCACGGTGGCAACGACGCCAACCCGTGCAACGACGCCAACCTGTGCACAGTCGACGACGGCTGCACCGGTGGCAAGTGCGTTGGCCCGACCCCGGTGGACTGCAATGACGCAAACGCGTGCACCAACGACGTCTGCATTCCATACGTCGGCTGCCTGCACGAGAAGGTCGACGAGGTGCAGTGCGAGGACGGCGACCAGTGCACGACCAACGACGCCTGTGACGCCGGTGTGTGTGTCGCCAGCGGCGTGCTCGACTGCGACGACGGCCAGCCGTGCACCGCGGACGTGTGCTGGACCGCCAAGGGCTGCATCAACCAGCCCGCCGATGGCGGCGCGTGCGACGACGGCGACACCTGCACGGCTGATGACATCTGCGAGGGCGGCAGCTGCCTGGGCAAGGACGCCTCGGACTGCAACGACGCCAACGTGTGCACCGACGACTCGTGCAACCCGGCCTTTGGCTGCGTGCACGTCAAGACCAGCGGCGGTGTCTGCGAGGACGGCACGGGCTGCACGCTCGACGATGTATGTGTGGCGGGCGACTGCAAGGGCGGTGCCCCCAAGGCGTGCTTCGACACCGAGACCTGCACGGCCGACAGCTGCGATTTGACCAGCGGCGAGTGCGTCTTTGCGCCGATCGAAGGGGAGCCCTGCGACGACGACAACGCTTGCACGTTGAACGACGCATGCAGTGACGGCGATTGCCAACCTGGCGATCCGCGTCCCTGCGGCGACGGCAACACCTGCACCACCGACAACTGCAAGCCGATCAGCGGCGAGTGTTTCCACGTCGTGGTTGGCCCTGGCAGCGCTTGCGACGACGGCAACCTGTGCACCGTCTCGGACGCCTGCGCGGCCGACAAGTGTGTCGGTGCCGCCAAGCCCTGCGACGACCAGAACGCGTGCACGATGGACGGCTGCATGCCCGCCGACGGCGGCTGCACGCACACGCCTCTGGCCGACGGCGCGCCATGCGGCAAGGGCGGCACCTGCCAGATCGGGGTCTGCGCCCCGTAGCGCCGGTTCGCCGGGAGCGACGAGCGGCCAAGGCTGGGGAGAGGCAACTGCGCGACGTCTCGTGATGACGCCCTGGGGTCTCTTGATGACGCCCTGGGGTCTCTTGATGACGCCCTGGGGTCTCTCGATGACGCCCTGGGGTCTCTCGATGACGCCCTGGGGTCTCTCGATGACGCCCTAGCGTCTCTCGATGACGGCCGGTCCCGCCGCATCTGCGAAGCGCAGAGCGACGCCAACCGTCAGTTCCCACTTGTGGGCCAGGTCTCGGCCGATGCCATCGGTCGTGACGTGTCGCAGCTCGGCGCGCAGGCTGGCGGCCTGGCTCAGGTCGACGTGAACGCCCGCCGCCGCATGCAGACCCAGGTCCCAGTCAGGGCCGACCTCGCGCGTCGCCGCCACCAGGCCCTCGAATCCAATGCCGGCGGCGACGAACGGCCGCACGGGT
>CALGHC010000546.1 GCA_937915965.1 uncultured Myxococcales bacterium | reverse complement strand
CCGCCGCGTTGCCGGGCGCGGTCAGCCTGCGCCACGCCCTCCTGGCCCTGCCGTCGCTACAATTCAACGAGCTCTTCGACGGCCGCCGCCGCGCCTCCATCGGCGTGCGCTGCCGCCTGCTACCGGCCCTCGCCACCGCCTGGCTCGCGCTTGTCGCTCAGGCCGAGGCGGTGGCGTCTCGCCCCTTGTCGATCCAAGAGGTCACCGGCGTGTGGGTCGAGGCCATCGGTCTGCTGTGGATCCTCGCTCGCTGGCACCACCGGCCGCTGCTTCCAGCAGGCCCGGTCGCCGTCGACGCGGTCGCCGGTGTTCGCGACGCGGTGATGACCGTCGCCCGTCGTTGCGCCGCCAACGGACGCCGCCAGGCACGCTTTGCCGAGCTCGCGCAGCCCCTCCTCGTTCTGCCGCGACCGGCCGATCGGGTCGCGGCGCTGAGAGCGACGGAGGCCTTCGCGAACCGATTTGACTACGGCGAAAGGTGAGCCGGACGACTGCGCCCGTGTCGGCCGCGGCGCGGATGCTGGCGTCGAGCGACCGGTCGACGACACCAGAATGCCCTCATCGACCCCCGAAGAAGCCCGCGAGGAGCAGGCTCGGCGAGCCCGGAAGGGGCGCACGGTCGCCGAAGCGCAGCTGGGCAAATACCTCTCCGGCAACTGGCAGTGCTGGGGACAATGGGTCAAGGCCGAAATCGTCGGCCGGCACGGCAAGCTGGTCGAGTTCGCCCTGCAGCTCGAGCTCGCCGACGGCGTGATCACCAAGGCGACGCCGGTGCCCGATTCGGAGATCGCCCGCTGTCTCCTCGCGAACCTGATGGCGGATGAGGACGGCGAGCCGCGAAGCGTGGACCACCAGGGTGCCAGCCTGGAAATGCCGGTGCGGCTGCAAGGTTGGAAGTAGGGTCTTGGTTCCAGAGTGCCGGCGAGGCGCTCGCCGGGGAGTCGGGCAAAACCAGCAAGAGGGTGAAAAATAACAGGCTAGCCTGTTTTCTTTTCGGGTCTCCGGTCCTCTCTGCCGCGAGGCGCTGCGCGCGGTCGCGTCGCCGCCTTGGACGGGCATGGCGAGGGTCGCATTCGGCACCTGCCGCGCCGTTTCATCGGCACTATTGGCACACGCTGGCGGCACAGGTCTTGCCGGTCGCACATGCCCCGCCGTCAGCGATCAAGCTGTAGCTGCAGCCAGCGGCCTTCGTGCACAGGTCCGCGGTGCAGCTGTTGTCGTCGTCGCAACCGTCGGTCGTCACGCCGGCGCAGTCGCCGGCGGCGGCGCAGCCGAGATTGCCCCAGGCGTCGGAGCGTACAACCCAGGCGTCGTCCTTGCCGGCAGTCGCGACCCCGTCGGGCAGATCCAACGACACACTCTTGCCGGCGACGACGAAGCCGCCGCCACCGGGCACGGCGACGAGGGCCGACGCAATCTCGACGTTGCCGCCACCCCAGGCGCGGTTCCACAGGTGATTGCCCCAGGCGTCGACGCGCACCAGCCAGAAATCGATGTTGCCGGCCGTGGAACCACCCCCCGGCAGGTCAACCGAGGACGTCCAGCCGGCGATCGCGAAGCCGCCGCCGCCTGGGAGTTGAGTGAGACCGAAGCCGTACTCGTTGGAGGTCCCGCCGTAGGTCTGGCTCCAGAGCAGATTGCCGGCGCTGTCGGTCCGCACGAGCCAGATGTCGACGGCACCGGTCGTCTTGACACCGCCAGGGAGCGCGCCCGAGTCCGTTCGGCCAGCGAGCGCGAAGCCGGACTTGGTGGCCTTCACGAGGGCGTAGGCCACGTCGTCGCCAACGCCACCGTAGGTTTTGTGCCACACGAGGGCGCCGCCCTTGTCGGTCCGAACCAACCAGAAGTCCTGCTTGCCAGCCGTCTTGCCACCGCCGGGCAGGTCGACCGACGCCGTGGAGCCGCCGAGCGCGAATCCGTCCCCGCCACCGATGCTGAGCACGGCCCGAGCGCTATCGTCGCCGCCGCCACCGTAGGTGTGACTCCACATCAGGTCGCCCTTGCCGTCGGTGCGCACCAGCCAGAAATCGTAGCCGCCCTTGGTTGTCGCACCGCCGGGCAGGTCGTAGGAGCGCGTCTCGCCGGCGAAGGCATAGCCGTCGCCTCCCAGGCCGATGGTTGCGTACGCGCGGTCGTGATCGCTGCCGCCCCAGGTCCGGCTCCACTGCAGTGTGCCGGCGTCGTCCGTCGTGATCGCCCAGAAGTCGTAGCCGAACTTGGCGGCGACGCCGCCGGGCAGATCGGTCGAGTTGCTCTCTCCGGCTAGGACGAAGCCACCGCCATTGGGCCGGGCGGCGACCGCGCGCGCCAGGTCATAGCCCTTGCCGCCGTACGTGTGATTCCACAGCAATGCACCCGACGCGTCGAGCCGGGCGAGCCAGAAGTCATTCTGGCCTACAGACTTCTCGCCGCCAGGCAGGTCGTAGGAGCGCGTCTCGCCGGCGATCGCATAGCCACCGCCGTCTGGGAGCGCGACGATCGCCTCGGCTCGATCGTCGAGGGCGCCGCCAAAGGTGTCGTGCCAGGTCTTTGCCTTGCCCGCCGTGCATTTCGCCCCGAGGCAGGTCGCGCCTGTCGTGCAAACGTCACCGTCGCCACAAGCCGATCCGTCGGCCAGCGTCGCGTGTGCGCAGCCCTGGTCGCTGTCGCAGAGGTCGGCCGTGCAGCCGAAGCCGTCGTCGCATTTGCTCGCCGGCTTTCCGAGGCAGCCGCCGGCCTCCGCGCACGAGGTGTGTCCCCATGCGTCGGTGCGCAGGAGCCAGAAGTCGCCCTCCCCGGCGTTGCTGCTACCGCCGCCCGGCATGGCTGATTTGGAGTTGGAGGTGCCGACCGTCACGAGGCCGGTGCCGTCGGCGCGCGCGATCAGCGCGACGCCCAGGTCAGACGAATTGCCCCCGAGCGCGCGGTGCCACAGGAGGTTTCCCTCCAGATCGAGGCGCATGAGCCACGCGTCTGCGTCTCCCTGTGGCTTGCTGCCGCCAGGAAGCGTGTCTGAACGGGTCTCGCCGACCAGCGCAAGCCCGGCCACCCCAGGCAAGACAGCGATGGCGTGCGCCTCATCTGCGCTGTCGCCCCCGATAGTGCGGCTCCACAGGCGCTCGCCCCAGGCGTCGGTCCGCACGATCCAGAAATCGGAGTTGAACGCCACTTTCGGGTCGGATTGCAGGTCGGTGGAGTTGGTCTTTCCCGCCAGGACGAAACCGCCGTCCGGCAGCAGCGCCAGGGCGTTGGCCACTTCGCCGCCGCTGCTGCCGTGGGTCCTGTGCCATAGCAGCTCACCCTGGTCGTCCGTGCGCACCAGCCAGAAGTCCGATGAACCCGCGCCCCCGACGCCGCCCGGCAGGTCGGTCGACATGGCCGATCCGGCGATCGCGAAGCCGCCGGCGCCGGGCAGCGCGACCAGGGCGCGGGCTTCCTCACTGCCTTTGCCGCCATAGGTTCGGCTCCACAGCGCCAGGCCGTCGTTGTCGGTGCGGATCAGCCAGAAATCGGTGACGCCCGCCGACTTGACGCCGCCTGGCAGATCGGCTGATGAGGTCCAACCCGCCATCGCCATGCCGCTGGCGCCGGGCAACACCACCAGCGCACGCACGCCGTCGTCCTTGCTGCCGCCGTAGACCTTGTGCCAGCCGACGCCGCCCTGCGCGTCGATCTGGACCAGCCAGCCGTCCGTGAGACCTTTGGTCCCAAGGCCGCCAGGGAGGACGGGCGAGTTGCTGACGCCGGCCATCAGGAAGCCGCCCGAGCCCGGCAGCGTCGCGACGGCGAACGCCTCGTCGTCCTTCTCGCCACCGAGGACCCGCGTCCACAATGGCACGCCGTGATCGTCTGTCCTGACGAGCCAGAAGTCCTTGTCGCTGGTCGTCTTGTCCGAGCCAGGCAGGTTGGTCGAGCGGGTCGAACCGCCGATCACGAAGCCGCCACCGTCATCCAGCTGAGCGATAGCCATAGGCACGTCGTAGGCGTTGCCGCCGTAGTTGGTTGAACCCAGCACGGTCGGTCCAGGCGCGCAGACCCCGCCGCTGCAGGCGTCGCCCAGGGTGCAGCTGTCGCCGTCGGTACAGGTGGCGGCATTCGGCACCGCGACGCAGCCCTCGACCGCGTCGCAGGCGTCGTCAGTGCAGCCCTTGCCGTCGTCGCAGGCGAGGGTGCCGACGCCAACGCACGCGCCTGCCTCGCAGCCGTCGACGGGCGTGCACTTGCTGCCGTCGCTACAGACGCCACCGTCGACGACGCTGCCGTGCTGGCAGCCCGCGTCGGCGGCGCAGGCATCGGCGGTGCAGTCATTGGCGTCGTCGCAGTCCACGGCCGCGCCTGCGACGCACGCGCCGTCGTCACAAGCGTCGCCTTGCGTGCACAGGTCGCCGTCGCTGCAGCTTGCCTTGTTGGCATCGTGCGTACAGCCGGCGGCGGCGTCGCAGGCGTCGTCGGAGCACAGGTTGCCGTCGTCGCAGTCGACCGCGGCGCCCTGTGTGCAGTCGGCGTCCTCACAGGTCTCGCCTGCCGTACAGGCGTCACCGTCATCGCAGTCGCCGCCCATGGGCTTCGACTTGCATACGCCGTCCGTGGGGTCGCACGCCCAGGCCGCGCATGATCCCGGCGGCGGACAGCTGACAACACTCGCGGCGTTCCAGACGCACTGCGGCTGCACGCCCCCCCTTGTCGCAGTACCAGGTGCCGTTGCACGCGTCGCCGTCATCGACCGACGCGCAGTCCGCGTCGCCCATGCACGGGCAGATGACCGTGGCGCCGGCGACACAGGTGCCGGCGCCATCGCAGGCGTCATTGGCCGTGCAGGGCTCGCCGTCGTCGCACCAGGCGCCAGCTTCGATATCGACCATGGCGCAGGTGCCCTCGGCGGGCAGGCAGACATTGTGGTTGCATGCGCTGTCGCCCACGCTCGGGCAGATCACCACCGACGCCGGATTGACGACGCAGGCGCCCTGCTGCTTGTCGCAGAACATCGTGCCATTGCACAGGTCACCGTCGTCCTTGGCGGTGCAGTCGGAGTCGTCCATGCACGCACAGATGTTCGCCTGTGCCGTCGCAGCGCAACCGCCCGCACCGTCACAAACCTCGCCCTGGGTGCAGAGGTTGCCGTCGTCGCACAGGGTGCCCGAACCTGCTGGCAGCGCGGCGCACTCGCCGGTCTTGGCAACACACGTCGTGGCCACACAAGCCGTGTCGTCGACGGTCGGACAGTGCACGACGGTGGCCGGGTTGGGCTGGCAAGCGCCAGAGGTGACGTTGCAGAAGAGGATACCGTTGCAGAGGTCGCCATCGTCTTCGCTGGCGCAGTCGTCGTCGCTCTTGCAGGGGCAGGTGTTGGTGCCTGGCTGACAGGCGCCGGCCTCACAGTGGTCGCCCACGGTGCACGGATTGGCGTCGTCGCAGGCGCTGTCGTCCGCGAGGGTCGCCAGAGCGCAGGCGCCACTGTCCGGCTGGCAGGTCTGGATCAGGCAAGGGCCTTGCCCGGTCGTGGGGCACTTGATGAAGCTCGCGGGGTTGGGTTCGCAGGTCCAAGGCTTGTCCTCGGTCTTCTTGCAGTAGGGCTTGCCGTTGCACGGGTCACCGTCGTCGGGACAATCCGCCGACTCGATGCACTCGCAGATCTGCTCGGACTGGCAGGCGCCGCCCGCGTCGCACGCGTATTGGAAGCAGGGTTCGTTCTCCTTGCACGGTGTGCCCGCGCCGACGAGCGACTTGACGCATAGGCCCGTCTCTATCTTGCAGAGAGTCTCCGTGCAGGGGTTGGCGTCCTCCCCACACGTAACCACCGTGCCGGCGGCGATCTGGCAGGTGTTGTCCGACAGGTCGCAATAGAGGGTCCCGTTGCAGAGGTCTCCATCCTCGACGTCGGCGCAGTCGGCGTTGCTCTGGCATTGGCAGACGCTCGCTCCGGCCTGGCACTTCCCCGCGTCACACGTCTCGCCGCTGGTGCATGCGTCGCCGTCGTCGCAGGCAGCACCATCGGCGACCTGGAGACACTGGGCGTCGACACACTCGGCTGCGGCGCCGGCGAGCTTGGTGCACGAGGGCGTCCCGCTGGCGGGACACTGGCGGATGCCCTTGCAGCGGACAATCAGCCCGCCCTGGTCGTCCAACTCGTCGACATCGCAAGAGGTCGTCAAGCCATCAGCGATCGCGCGCGGCGTGCATGGACAGGTCAGGGCCTCGCCAGCCGGCGGTTCGATCACGCAGAACGTGCCGACCTGACCCTCGACGGTGGCGGTGGCCTTGCAGGCGAAGCCGCCAGGGCAGCCTGTCCCGCAGGGCCCGGCACAGAAGCGCTCGCCGTGTGAATAGGCCAGACATCCCGTGCCACCCAAGCCGGGCACAGCGCAGTCCGCGTCCTTGCCGCAGGGGTCGCAGATCAGGCCATGAGCGGGGATGCAGATCGACAAGACGTCGCCGCCCGCGCCGCTGGTCTGGGCGCAGACGAAGCCACCCGGGCAGGTGTCTATGCAGGAGCGCGCACACTGGCTTCCCGCGGGAGTTGCCAGGCACAGGCCGATGTCGCAGTCGGCGTTGACGGTACACGGACAACCCGCGTCGCCGGCCGCAAGACACGTCGTGACCTCGGCCGCCGCGACGGCGTCGCCCGAGGTGTCGCCCAAGGCATCTCCGGTCAGCCCGTCGGCCGCCACGCCGGTCCCGCCGTCCTCCAGGTCGATCACATCCGCCACGGCAGCTACGTCAAGAGCCGCCTGGGACGCCTCGTCGGAGCAAGTCGAAACTGCGACAAGCAGCGTCATCCCGCTGGCGAGAATGGCGACTGCGCCAAGACTTGCGCTCACCTGGGGCGACATCGCTCCCTCCTGACGCTCGTTGTCCTGGTAGCTGGGGTCACCCGCTTTGTCCAGTGGTACCTTGTCCTGGGGGC
>CALGHC010000545.1 GCA_937915965.1 uncultured Myxococcales bacterium | reverse complement strand
CCCCGGTCCAGTTTCGTCACTGTGCCGCACCGCCTACCTCCGCGGATTGAGCGGTCGCGCATCGTCGAGCACGACAAGGTGGTTCATCGCTCTCGATGCGCCGACGTAGTACAGGCGCTGCGCTTTCTCCGCCGTGTAGTGGTTGAGTTCGGTGAGAACGACGACGGGCGCCTCCATCCCCTTGAACGCCTGAACGCCTCGCACCCTCACCCGCCCTGGCTCATCTTCGGCGGTCAGGATGTGCCGGCCGACCGGCTGTTCGACTTGCATGGTCTGCGATCGCGCCGCGGAGCGGCCGGTCAGGATGACGATGTCGGCTGGGGCCACGCCGCCGGCGTCGATGAGGTTGGTCAGAACCCTGCGCAGCGCGTGCCGCCGCGACGGCTTCAGCGGCTCGAATGCGACCGGAACACCGTCTGGAGCGGCGCAGTCGGCCTCCGCGGCACGAGGCTCGATCTCCGCGAGGTGGCGGTGAATCGAGCGGGTGTTGCGCCAATTGGTCCGCAAGACAAGGGCGCCCTCGCGGCCTGGTACCTCCGCGGCGTCGGCACGTAGTCGCTGGCCGTCGTCGTAGAAGGTGTATCGGATGGCGTCGCTTTGGTCGCCGCAGAGTCGGTCGAGGACCGGCCACCAACCCGGCAGGAAATCCTGACCCTCATCGACCACCAACGCGTCGAAGGACAGGGGCTCGTCAGCCAGCCGCTCCACCAGCAACTGGGGCAAATCGACGTCGAAAAAACGCGCCCGGGCGGCCGACTGGCTGGGAGTCTCCACCTCGCGCTCGTCGAGGCGGGCCACCTGCCAGCAGAGCTCATGGAAGTGCGCAGCGCGGATGCCCGGTTCGTCGGCGAGTGTATCGCGCAGGTGGTGTCCCAGCGCCTTGTTGTAGCAGGTCAGCAGGACCTTCATGCCTTCACGGGCGAGCATTCGAGCCTTGGTGATCGCCAGGACGGTCTTTCCGGTTCCGGCGGGGCCGTAGATGGTCTGTCTGCGGATGCGCCCCAGCATCTCAAGGAGCCGGACCTGATCGTCGGTCAGGGCCACCATCTCGCTGCGATCGTCTGCGATTCGGTGGCGCAAGAGCACGCGGGCCTCACGCGGAGCGACGAACAGGTCCTCGACCGCACGCCACCACCAGCGGGGAGAGGCGTTGCCGGCGGCGCTGCCGCGTCTCGTCCACGTGTCAAATAGCGCTGCGATCGCCTTTGCCGGCTGCGACAGAGCGTCCCGGTCCAAGATCAACTCCGCCGGGGCGTGGGCAGCCAGGCCGCGCGGTGGCGCGACAATCCCCGGCATCGCGACCGCCCAGCCGTGTACCGGCAAACTTGGCGTCGCCGTCGGGTGGCTGCCGAGGCGAATCATCAAGGCATCGTGGTTCGCCTGGGCGTTCGAGAACGGGTCGGTGATTGGCGCGCTGCCCGTGACGCCGCCCAGCCGTACCCAACGCCTGCCGGATGGGTCGTACTGAACGCCACCTTCGCAGACGTCGATCAGCAGCAGGCCGCGTTCGGGATCGGCGACGATGAAGTCGGCCTTGCCGTCTGCCGGGGGGCCGCCGCCGCGGCCAGTCGTGACCCAACCGGCGCCGTGCACGACCAGACACCGTTCAGGTAGCCCGGTTCGCAGGGCGTCGAAGAGGGCAAGCCAGGCCCGCGACTGCGAGCCGACCGGCTGGGGACCGTGTACCGGAATCATGCGTGCCATGCCGAAGCCACCCGCGGGTCTCTGGCCGGCGGATAGTCCGGCCGGTCCGTGCGCAACACCATAGCCCGCCCGCGAACCGCCGTCATCGTTGCAAGGCGCTGTCCGAGCGTGGCGCCAGCGATCGCAGTCCCGAGGCGAGCTCGCGTCTCCCGGACCGCTCCACCTCGGTCGCCAGGTCGGCAAGCCAGCCGCTTCGCGCCGGGCCCGGCCGCTCGCCGATGTAGCGCCGCGCGGCCTCGAGGACGGCCGGGTGGTCACCCTCGAGCAGCGCGGCGCGCGAAAGCGTGCGCCACGCGCGTCGGTAGTCCGGTCGCAGCGCCAGTGCGCGTTCACATAGCGCCCGTGCCGCGGCCCCGTCGCCCTCCCGGATTCGCAACACTGCGAGGTTGTTTAGCAGAGGTGGATCTGCCGGCGCGAGCGTCATCGCTCGCTCAAAGACCGCGCGCGCTTCGGGCAGGCCCCGCCGCAGCGCGACGACCCCGAGCAAGCCAAGCTCGTGGCCCAGATAGCCGCCGAGAAGGCTGCCTGCGGGGCAGCCCGCGCCACCCTGCGGGTCCGCGCACCAGCGCTCCAGCGCGACGACGGAGTTGCCCAGGGCCGCGCGGAAGGCGTCGTCGCTGACCGCGTCGAGGGCGAGATGATGCCACGGGAAACCTGGCAGCAGCCGGCTGCTGACCTGTGCGTCTTCGAACGCGTTGCCAAGCTCCCAGTCGACGCGGTCCTCGAGCCAGGCGGGTCGCAGCCACGCGCCTAGCACCAGCGCCTCGTCGGCGGCGTTGCGAGCCCGTCTAGCTAGCACAAGAGCCTCGCCAAATGACGCGTCGCCAGTCCGCAGTTGCAGCCATCGCAACATGCGCGGGTCGCGTCCAAAGACCCCCGGCACGCAGGTCACGTCTGGCCGCGCCCCCTCGCCGACCTGCATCCAGGTGCATGCGCCGCTCGCCGGATCGCTTGAGCTGACAAGCAGCCCCCCGGGGCGCGCGTTCGCCAGCCAGTGATCGGCCATTCGAGCGCCCGCATCGAGTTGGGCGGTCGGGCGCGATGACAGCGCCCCCGCCAACGACTCACCGACCAAGACCAGGCACGCGGCGACGGCGAATCCCGCGATAGATGGCCGCGCTCTTCCACGCGTCTGGTCGGCTGGCGCGCCGTGGGCCGTTACGATGGCCGCCACGATCTCAACCAGTCCCCGGGCCGCCAGCACGCCGATCGCCAGGGTCACGAGCATGCCCACCTGGTCGTCGCGCAGTCCCATCGGATTGACGAAGATCGCATACGCTGCTTCCGTCAAGCCGACCCCCACGGTCAGCCCCAGAGCCCGCGGGTTGCTGCGTGCCAACGCGATGGCGCCGATCGCGGCCGCCGGCAGCCAACGGCCGCTGTCGCGCCAAACGAGGCTGCCGAGCATCTCCACTCCGGCTCGCGCGCCGTCTGCGCCCATCGCGTCGGCAAATGCCCGGCGGATGCTGGTGGCCATCAGATGGTTGATCAGCGCGTCCCACGATCGCACGTCACCCCAACTCAATCCGGGCACGCGTGCGGCGGCGAGCGGCAGATACGCGACGGCGAGCAAGCCGAGCGAACCAACGATGACGGGCCCCACCCACTTGCGGAGGTCGAACCTGGGCACCCGGGCGGCGCGGAGGTTTCGCAGCACCACCAAAGTGGCCACGACGGCGACTACCAGCGCGGCCTCAACGTGGACGCCTACGGCCAAGGCCGCAGTCATGGTCAGGGCGACGAAGCGACCACCAGAGGTCGGCGCCGCCGCGATCACCACTGCCACCGCCGCAACCAACCAGACCAGCGGATAGACCTCGGTGGCGCGCATGTGCAGGAGGGTCGCGCTTCCCACCAGGGGCAGGAGCACGAGCGCTGGCAACAGCAGCGCACGGGCCCACGGGGCGAGCTGCCGCCACAGTGGGTGATCCCGGCCGATGACAACGCCTAGCCACAGCGCCGAAGCGACACACGCGGCCAGGGTCCCGACGAGGTGGATTCGCGTGATCGCCGAGGCCAGCGGCAGAGCCGTCAGGAGGTGGCCGACCAGCACGAAGAGGGGGAAGCCAGTGGGGTGGGGCACGCCCAGCCGCGCCGCGGCGGCTGCCAGCTCACCGCTGTCGAAGAAGGCGACACCCGCCGGCAAGATGGGCACCAGCAGCGCGGCCACGCAAAGTGCAGCCGCGCCGAGTTCAACCTGGCTGAACGCGGTCGAGCCCAGACCGCTCCGCGGCCCACCAACTCGAAGATCGTCGGGAAGGGAAGCAGTTTGCGCCATCGGCTGTTCGCCGTCGCCGACGGCAGCCGTTGGCGCGGAGTCGCGGCTCAGGGCTGCGCCTTGGGGCAGAACGCTTCGATATGACTGAGCGGCTGGAGTCCTGCCGCCGCAGTCGTGGCTCCGCCGACCAGAAGCACGCAGCCCGCTAGCGGGCCACTGGCCGAGATGCGCGCTGCAGTCGCTCCAAAGCGGCCCATGTCCAGTGGCAGTCGACTGGTCGCGACGCCATCGGTTCCGAAGAAGATCGCGTCTGACGCCACCGCGCCAGCGCTGTCGATGCCGCCGATCAGCAGCGCCGAGCCGTCGTCAAAGCCAATGGTCGCTGGGAAGTTGCGGCGACCCAGGTCTTTGCCCGCGACCGTGCCAAGGTCGGCCTTTGTGAACGTCACGGTCGGCTCGTCGGCGCTCGCGTCGACGTCAAGGACGTAGGGCGCGATGTCAGCCGCTGCCGCAGCTTGCGCTGCTTCCAGGAAGAAGGCTTTGCTCGACGCTCCAAACAGGTACAGGTTGGCGCCCGCCTCTATGATCGACCCTCCATGCAGAATCGTTCCCGGCGGGATGCCCACGATCTTGGCGACCGTGAAGGTGTTGGCCTGGGCATCGTAGATCTCCGCGAGGGGTTGGTTTGCCTTCGCTCGTCCACCGAGAATCAGCAGCTTGGTGCAGCCACCGTTGGATGAACGCTCGACGCAACCATGCGAGGCGCTGGCCCGGGCAGCGCTCATCGTCGTGTCGGCGGTCGTGCACGCGACGACCGTCGAGTCGATCTGGCAGAGCAGGGCGGCAGCGACCCGATCGGCGCCGGCTGGCATGACTGGCAGCTCCGCGCCGCCAGCGATGAGCACCCGCGTCCCCATCGGAGTCTCGACACGGGCGACGATCGGGAAAGCGAGCCGCTCGCTCAGCACTGTGCCCTGGGCAACGTCTTCGCCGGTGGACACCCGCCACACGCCCGAAGAGACCGGACACCCTACTGCCGTGCCCGAGCACAGGCCTGCGTTCAGATCCACCTTCAGCTTCGTGCCTTCCAGGCTCAGGTGGGCGCGGCTCGTCCCGCCGACGACCGCGAACGCACCGCCAGCGAGCGCCACGGTCGCGCCCAGCGCGACGCTTGCCTCACCCTCGAAGTTGGCGACAGAGTGCGATTGGAACAGACCGGTTGACGGATTGAAGACTTCCACCTGCTCGGCCGTCGCCGACCAGAGGTCGTCGGGTCCGCCGACGCCGAGGCCGCCGCTGATCGCCACGCGGCCGTTGCCCAGGCCAGCGACGTTCGGGAAGACGCGCGGCCGACCGCCATTGAGCGGAAAAAGGCTTGTGACGGTGCATACGTTGGCTCCGGCAAGGCAGGTCGCGTTGGGGTGGACTGAGGCACAGTCGATGTCGGCCGCGCAGCTCTTCTTGGCGGCTTCCTCGAGCACGGATTCGCTCGCGGTTGCCAGGCCGACAAATCCGCCAATCGCGTACGGTTGCACGTAGTACGGCTTGGCCGCGGCGCTGTCGGCGCTTTGGTCGTCGACCGCAATGGCGCCGCGGTAGGCGCGGAAGAGCAGGTCGGTGCAGGCCTCGTCTCCAAAAAGTTCGAAGAGCACCGTGTAGTCGCCCGACGTCGGCAGGTTTTGGAATGTCAGTCGATTTTGCGGTTCACCGGTAGCGTCCAGATAGCTCTGGCAGCCAAAGGTGTAGGTCTTGCCCACCTTCTTGCTTGAGACGTTGCCGCTCATCGCGATCACGCCAGGGAACTTGCCCGACAGCGCCAAGCTGATGGTGGACAGCCCATCGCCTTCGGCCGGAACCAGGCCACCGTCCGCTGCGCACGCAGCCAGCGGGCACAGCGCCACAAGCAGCAGGATGCGTCGGATCACCTTCATCGCGTCTCCATCCCGATCACGGTCGCCTTGTGCTTCCGCTGCTCGCCCAAAGGGTCAACCTCCAAAGGGTCAACAAAGGGTCAACAAAGGGTCAATTGCCACTGAACACCGGATCCTTGTGCGCGAGATCGCTGTCGATGCGCAGCTCAAGGCTGCCGACCTTGGTTTCTTCGCCGCCGCTGGCGGCCCAGACGGCGACACCAGCGATCGCGACGGCGCCGACGCCAATCGCCGTCCAGAACCACCACTTGCTGGTGACCGGCTCGTCTATCGCTGGCCCCATCGGCTTGGGCTTCATCGCCGAGGCTTCTTCTGCCGCCAGCGTCACGTCGAGGTCGCGGGTCGCGCCGCTCGCGACAGCGACAGCACCGGTCCACTCCTTGAACCCAGCCCGCACGACTCGAACGTTGTGAGACCCGGGAGCAAGCTTTACCTTCAGCCCGGTCACCGAAAGACGGCCGACCAGCTTGTCGTCCACGTAGACCAGCGCGATGCCTCCGCCGACCAGTTGGACGTGGAGGAAGCCGGCCTCGACGGCCGTTGTGGTTGGCAGATCGACGGGTCCGAGCAGGACAATCAGCCCGCGTTCGGCCACACGAGCCGCCTCGTCTGTTGTGGCTAGTGGTTGCCGCGTCGATTGCGCGACGAGCTGTTGCCGGGCGTCGACCAGCCGCATCTGCATCTCAAGGGCGTCGTCGGCGGTCTTGCTGATCTCGCTGTAGACGACAAGATCTGCCTTGTATTTCGAGCCGATGCGAGTCAGGCACTCGACGCCGGCCTCCGTGCACTCGAACTCAAACATCTCTTCGACAAGATCGCTCGCTGATATGGCGATCTTGTAGTTCTTGTAGCGCTTGGCGCGTCCGATCACCGCGTCGGTGACCTTCATGCGCGCGGCATCGTCGAGAGCGCTGCTCTCTGTGCGCAGGATCAGTACGGTCGGCTTGGACGCTCTCTTGCCGCGTGCGAGGACCTCTCCCGTCGGAACAGCGACCAGCGCCACAGCCGCAAGGAAGGCGGTCGCCGCCCGAAGCACGCCGATTGGACGCCGAGCTCGGCCATGATCGC
>CALGHC010000544.1 GCA_937915965.1 uncultured Myxococcales bacterium | reverse complement strand
TCGATGGTCGTCGACTACGAGCGCTTCGGTGATCAGCACACCTACCACCGGATCACCGGCCGCGGCTTTCTCACCAACCACGATCCGTCTGGTGACACGCTGTATGGCGTCGACGTTCTGGTCCACCCCGACTACCGCGCGATGCGTCTGGGACGGCGTTTGTACGATGCCCGCAAGGAGCTCGCCGAGAACCTGGAGCTGCGCCGCATCATCATCGGCGGGCGGATCCCCGGCTACCGGGCCTGGGCGCCGCGGGCGACCCCCGCCCAGTACATCGAACAGGTGCGACGCAAGGAGATCCACGACCCGGTGCTCTCGTTCCAGCTCGCCAACGACTTCCACGTGCGCCGGGTCGTCCGCGACTACTGGCCTTCGGACGTCGACTCCGGCGGACACGCTGTGCTGCTGGAGTGGAACAACATCTACTACGACGAGCAGCAGCAGCTGATCGGCCGGCGCAAGAGCGTCGTGCGCGTCGGAGTCGTGCAGTGGCAGATGCGCAGTGTGTCGGATATCGACGACCTGCTCAGTCAGGTCGCCTTCTTCGTCGACGCGGTGGCCAGCTACAAGGCCGACTTCGTGCTCTTCCCCGAGCTCTTCAACGCGCCGCTGCTCGCCCACGTTGGTGGCGAGACGCCCGCTGACGCGATGCGGGCGTTGGCCGCGATGACCGAGCAGATCCGCGAAGCGATGGTTCGCATGGCCGTCGCCAACAACATCCACATCATCGCGGGCTCGATGCCAGAGTACCGCGACGGCGCTCTGTACAACGTCTCGTGGCTGTGTCGGCGCGACGGCAGCTCGGCGCCCCAATACAAGCTGCACATCACCCCCGACGAGGCCTTCTACTGGGGCCTGCAGGGCGGCAACCGCCTGGAGGTCTTCGACACCGACGCCGGTCGCGTCGGCATCCTGGTCTGCTACGACGTGCAGTTCCCCGAGCTCTCCCGGCTGCTGGCCAACCGCGGCATCGACATTCTCTTCGTGCCCTTCTGGACGGACACACGCAACGCCTACCTGCGCGTCCGCCACTGCGCCATGGCCCGGGCGATCGAGAACGAGATCTACGTCGTGATCGCCGGCAACGTTGGCAATCTGCCCAACGTCGAGAACATGGACATCCAGTACGCCCAGTCCGCGGTCTTCACGCCCTCGGATTTCGCCTTCTCGCAGGATGCCATCGCCGCCGAGGCGACGCCGAACACTGAGACGACGCTGATCGTCGATCTGGACGTCGACCTGCTGCGCGAGCTGCGGCGCCACGGCAGCGTGCGCAACCGCCGCGACCGGCGCGCTGATCTGGTTGAGGTGCGCTGGATCGGCGACCAGCCGCTGCCAGCGATCGTCGAGGCGGAGCCGGATGTGCAGCCGGTCACCCCTCCGGACGACGAGGAGCCGGCGCCAGAGATCAAGGCGCCGCGGGTGCGCCCCCGTCGGCCGGTCAGGGACCGCAGCTGAGTGCGACGTCCCAGGAGGGCAAGTCATGTCTCAATTCGTTCACCTCGAGCCCGCCGAGATCGTCCGGCCGCTGATCGAGCGGGTGCCGGCGCTGGGCTTGATCGGAAACACGCCGTTGGTGCGCATCGACGCATTTCGCGACCAGCACCCGGGCGTCGAGATTCACGCCAAGGTCGAGTACTTCAACCCGGGTGGCTCCCTCAAGGACCGGCCGGTGCTGCGCATGATCGCCGAGGCGACGGCTGACGGCCGTCTGGTGCCGGGGCGGACCATCATCGACAGCTCGAGCGGCAACGCCGGTATCGCTTACGCGATGATCGGCGGCGCCCTCGGCCATGACGTCGAGATCGTGATCCCTGACAACGCCTCGCGTGAGCGCCTCAAAAGGCTCGCTGCTCACGGCGCGACCATCACCCACACCTCGGCCCAAGACGGCTACGACGAGTCGATCCGCGAGGTGCGTCGCCGCGTCGCTGCCGCGCCAGAGCGCTATTTCTACTGCGACCAGTACGCCAATGACGGAAACTGGCGCGCTCACTACGAGACCACCGCCAACGAGATCTGGGCCCAGACCGAAGGGCGGATCAGCCACTTTGTCTTTGGTGTCGGTACAGGCGGCACCTTCACCGGCGTCGGCCGGCGCCTGCGCGAGCTGCGCCCCGATGTCGCCCTTGAGCTGCTCGTGCCCGACGCGTTTCCCGGCGTTGAGGGTCTCAAGCCGTTGGGATCACCCAAAGACCACATCCCCGAGATCTACGACCAGAGCCTCGCCAGCCGCACCTGGCAGGTCGACGTCGACGAGGCCTGGGAGACGACCCAGGCGCTCGCCCGCGGCGGCCTCTTCGCCGGTCAAAGTTCAGGTGTCATGGTCTCGACGGCGGTGCGCGTCGCGCGGGAGCTCGCCGAGCGCGGCGAGGCCGGCGTCATCGTCACCGTGCTTTGCGACATCGGCGAGCGCTACTTCTCGACGCGTCTCTGGGACCTGTAGGCACATAGATGGAGCCGACCTTGCCGCCGACCTCGCCGCCGACCTTGTCTCCGCTCTCGTCTCCGGCCGGGCGCGCGGCGCGTCTCTCCCTGGTGCTGCCGTCACCGTGGTGGTGGCTGGTGGTCGCGCTGTGGTGGGGGTGGCGCGGTCTGCTGCTCGATGGCCTGTGGGCCGCTGGCGCTGGCGACCTCGACCCGTTGGCGATCGCCGCAGGTCTGGTCGCCGACCTCGCCGGGCTGTACGCCGTCGCG
>CALGHC010000543.1 GCA_937915965.1 uncultured Myxococcales bacterium | reverse complement strand
GTCGTGAGTCAGCGCGCTCGTAGCCGCCTTGCTGGTAGCCGCGCCGGTCTGGCTCGCGCTCTTCACGGCTCTTGACGCAAGATCTGGCGGGGACACGCATTGGCAAGGAGTCGAAACATGGGCAGAGACCACCAACGCACACACTCCAGCCAGCGGTGCCGCGCCCTGCTAGTCGGGGCGATGGCGGTTGTCGCCGCCGCCTGTGGCGATGGCCTCGATACATCCGAAGCCACATTGGACGCGCCAGCGACCCTGCCGCAGTTCGCCGCCGAACCCGTCGAGTGGGCTCGCGCCGTGCGCGCCCGCGAGCTGCTGGCCGAGGGCGAGATCCTTCGCGGCGAGGGCGAGTTCAAGGCGTCGATGCACAAGTTGACGGAGGCCGTCACTCTCGATCCGAGCTTCGCCGACGCTCATCTGGCCCTGGCGCGCACGTGGCTGGCGGCAGGACGTGGCAGCGTCGCGATGGCGCTGCTTGAGCAGCTCGCCGACGATCTGCCTCTGTGCGGCACCTGTATCGAGGCGCTGCAGACGCTGCGGACCGACCCCGCTCTGGCCGGCCTCGCCAGTCACGCCCGGGGCCGGGCGCTGCTCGCGCGGGTGCAAGCCGAACCCTTGGCCTACGAGGAGTGGGCGTTGCAGGTGGCGACCAGCTTGAAGTCCGGAAAAGGAGAACGGATTCCGCTGTACACCCATCCGAGACAACCATTTGATCTGGTGCGAAGCTGCCCCGATTGCGAAGTGACAGCGCGACGCGCCCCGACCACGCGGCAGCTGTTAGGGCCGGCCGTTGGGCTCAAACTGTCGGCACGCTTCGACGTCAGCGACCCGCGCCTGGGTGGCGTGCCGCTCCAGGTGGCCGCGAACCCCGTGTGCGCGGCGCGGTGTTGCCGATATCCGATCGCCGCGTCGGTGGCGACCAAGACGTCGGCCCTCGCTAGTATCTGTTTCCGCCCGGTCAGCCGCGATCGCGCCGCGTTGACTCGGGTCGAGATCATCTACGGACCGGGTCACTGATCGCTCACCGCTCGTGACTCCCTGGAGGCAGCGGATGGCTGGACAGATGGATGGGCTTGTCGCCTGGATCACTGGTGGCGGCACCGGAATCGGCCGGGCCCTGGCGCTCGAATTCGCCGCCAGGGGGGCACGCGTCGCGGTCTCTGGTCGGCGAGCGGATCGCCTCGACGAATCGGTGGCGTTGATTCAGGCGGCTGGCGGCGAGGCGCAGGCGTTGGTCTGTGACGTCACCGTCGAGGCCCAGGTGGAGGCAACTGTCGCCGCCGTTGTCGGCCACTTCGGTCAACTCGACATCGCAGTCGCCAACGCCGGCTACGGCGTCGTTGGTGCGTTCGAACGGATCAGCGCCGATCAGTGGCGCCAGCAGCTCGACGTCAACGTCATCGGCGTCGCCCTCAGCCTGCGACACGCTTTGCCCGAGCTGCGCCACCGCGGCGGGCGCGCCGCGGTGGTGTCTAGCGTACTGGGCAAGATCAGCCTTCCCAAGAACGCGCCCTACGCGGCGTCCAAACACGCACTGGTTGGCATGTGCAACGCGCTGCACGTCGAGCTCGCCGGCAGCGGCGTCTCGATCACGGACCTGCTGCCCGGATACGTCGAGTCGGAGATTGCCCGCGTCGACAACAACGGCGTCTTCCAGGCCGATCGAACCGATCGCCGCAGCCGCCGCAACATGTGGCGCGCCGAGGATGCCGCGCGCGAGATGGCGGACGCGATCTGGCGGCGCAAACGTGAACACGTTATTGGGGGTCAGGGTCGTCTCGCCGCGTTCGCTGGCCAGCACGTTCCGGCCATCGCCTACTGGGCGATGCGCCGCCGCCGATAGTTGGCCGGCACCTTTCTATCGCTTGGATTCAAACGAGATTTTCCCTGCCGCCTCGGGCTACTCGTCGACCATTCCGGTCTCGAACACCGGGTGCGTCCGCAACACGCAGTCGTCCGGTCGCGCCTCCGGGTCGCCGCGACCCACGAAGCGGAAGGTAGAGATCGTGCCGTCACAGTCGAGATCCCCAAAGGCCTCGACGACGAAGTTCGCGTCGGCCAGGGTGCCGCTGGCCTGGTAGCGGTAGACGAAGGCGTGCGGCTCGTCGAGCCTGAAGTGCAGGGCGTTCCACAGCGGCCGGTTCCAGATGACCTTTGCGGGGTCACACAGCTTCGTTCCGGGCAGGGCGACGCTCGGATCACAGCAGGACGCGGCCATCGTGCTGCGGATTTCTCCCGGGGGAAATTGGCAGACCAGGCGCGTGCCATCTTCCGCTGCGCGTGGCTTGACGTAGTACACCGACGCACCACGCGCCAAGCGGGCGAGCTGGTTGATCGCTTCAGTGGCGTGGCTGCGCTCGAGGAGCGCCGGCACGCCGAAGGCGACGGACCACGCGACAGCGATCAGCAGCGCCAGGACGGCCAAGCTCTGCGCAGGTCGTGGGCGCTTCATCGCGTGCGACCGCAGGAAGTTGGTGGGCAGCGTCCGGTCACGGCTTTCGTACCTCGCCCGCCTCGCCGACCCACTTGGCGATCAGGTTGTTGAAGACCATGCCGCGGATCTCCAACGTGACGTCGTCGCCCTTGGCGAGCTCATCGAGCGCTGCTGTCTGTCCGGGCTTGAAGTAGACCTCAACGCGGGTCCCTCCCAAGCTGCCGCCGGCGTCCTGGCAGGTCAGCTGGGCGTGTCTGGCGTGGACCTCGCCGCTGAGCAGCGTCTTTTTGGTCGGGTCGAGGTAGCGGTGCTCGGCAAGGAAAGGCTGCAGCTGCACGTGGCAGGGGACCTTCCGACCCACCCACGGTTGCGTGTCGAGTGCGATCTGACGCAGGTCTGGGCCACGCCACGCTGGAACCGACGGTGCCGCCGCCCCCGCCTTCGCAGGCGGCAGCGTGGTGTCGACGTACCGCCCTACGAGGCGGTTGGCGTACACGCCGGCGATCCGAATCCGCACTTTGCTCTTCGACACGATCCCCAACAGAGCGGTCTTGCCCGTTGAGGCGGATTCGGCTCCCTTCGCGCCCTTCCTCTTCTTCACATCCTTGTCGAACCACACGCTGATGTTGACGATGCCGCCGCCAGGCTGGCGACACATCAACCAGCTCTTGCGGTCGGCGATGTCCTGACCGACCAGCTCGATCTCGCGCTTGTGGATGTCGGCGACCTCTTGCGGCTGCGGATGGCCGACGACGTCGCAGACGACCGTCTGGCCACGGGCCTTGTCAGGGGCCAGGAAGAGGGCCCGCAGGTCATTGGGATCATGAGCGATGCCGCCAGAGACGATGCCCTCAAAGCGCGCAACGAGCTGGTTGCGATCAAAACCAGCGATCCGGATCCGCAGGACGGTGTCCTTGCCGATTTCAAGCACCTTGGGCTCATCGGCGTCGCGCATGAAGAGCAGTACGCCGACGTCGCGGCCTCGCCGGTCCGCACAACGAAGCCGCGCCTTGCGTGCGGCCAAGGCGATCCCCGCACCATCATCCAAGCCAGCGAGCATCTTCTTCGCAGCGTCGTCAATGGCGTCGACAGTCGCGGGCACCACCGCCGCTTTGGACGTGCAGACCTCCGTCCTGCCGACGTGGGGGGTCGGCCAGAGCACCGCCGAGAGCAAATCGGGCAGGTCGCGGTCGATGGCGACTGGCTCCTTCGCGGCGACCGTTCCCTTCCACATGGCGACTACGTTGCGGCCGTCTCCCCCAGCGATCTCCAGGTTGACCACCGAGTCGCGTTGAATCGTCAGCAGCGCGACCTCCTCTCCCTTCGCGAGGAACATCTGCACCGCCACCGAGCGGAAGCCCGCCGTGCGGCAGTACAGCGTGGTCCGTCGGCTCGCCAGGGGGCGGTCGCCCAGAAGCTCGCGGGCGGTCGCGTCGGCGAACTCGGAGAGGGTCGCCGGAATCGGCGCGACCACGTTCCGGCAGGCGACGACCTTGCCCTTGAAGTTGGTCGAATCGGCCTTGATGGCCTCGAAGTCCCCGTCCGTCGCCGCCGACACCGGAGCGGGCAGCGGCGGCGGCTCGAACGTCGGCTCAATCGGCTTCGGGGTGGTCGGCGTCGCGGCGGCGGGCAAGGCCGCCGCACCGGCGGGAGCCGGTGGCGCCGCTGCCTCCTTCTTGCCGCAGCCGAAGCCCGCAAAGGCGAGGCACAGGAACGCAGCGACGGCAAAAGGCGACCGGGAGACAGGACGGACGATGGGCTTTGTGATGTAGTTCAGCATGGTGACGGGATGATCTGCGGCCGGCTTGGCCGTGTCAACGGGCCGGGCGCCTCGACGGCACGCTCGCGCTCACTGGCTCGCCGCGACGATGTGATCTTTGACCGCCGTGTAGCCCTCTGGGGTCGACAGGTTGGTCTCCACGAGGCCATTGACGGGCAACCGCGCGACGAGCAGACCAGCGGCGTCGTAGATGTAAAGGTCGTCCTTGGTACCGCCCATCGCCTTCCACGCCTCAACCGCTGCGACGTCTTGTAGGATCGGCGAAGTCGTCTGGCCGATCAGCGCGTCGATGGAGCTCTCGGCGTCGATCTTGTTGACCATGACGAAGTTCGCGGAGGTGCCTGACGCCTCCAGTTCCAGTTTCATCTCTTCGAGCTTCCCAGCCTGGGAAACGCAGTAGCCTCACCACGAGGCCAACAAGGCGACCAGGGTCGCCTTGCCGTGAAAGCGCTCCAGTCCGTACGTCTCGCCGTGCCCCGCGCTGCCCGGGTTGCTGTCGGTGAGTTGCCACGACGGCATCGGCGCCCCAGCACAGATGGGCGTGGTTGTCGGGCACGCCGCCTCGCTCGCGTCCGCGGTCGCATCTTCCGCCGCCGCTTCGGGCTGTCCGCACGCCGCGGCCAAAAGGACCAGCACACCCATCGCCCGCGCCAACGCCGCGGCGGCAGACTCCTGCGCAATCCAACTGGTCGTACTTCTCATTGGTCTGCTCCTTCGCGTGGGTTGCGACCCACCGCTGCAGGGTCGCTGCCCCCTCTCGCGAGGTCAACTCGCGAGGTCAACTCGGGAGGTCGACCCGAGATGTCAACTTGAGAGCTCAACTGCGTCATGTGGCCAGGCGGTCGTTGGTCGAGTCTCAGCGCCGAACCGACGCGGCGGCGGACACGCAAGTACGCCATCGAATGAACGTTGTCCGCGGTGCCAGCCGCTGCTTGTTGACGTGCCGCAAACGCTTCAATAGCGTCGCGCCGAGCGGCCACCGCCGCCTTGCTGCGCTACCTTCTGCCCGGCTCTACCTTCGTCCCCCCGGGGGTGGCGTCGCTTGCCGAGGAGATCACCATGGCCGAAACGACGACTGCCTGGGTATTGCGGCCCGGCGAGAAGGGCAAGCCCGCGCCCGGCAATCTGGAGCTGGGCGAGGTCACGCTCCCCGATCTTGGCGAGGAGGACTGTCTCGTCGAGCCGCTGTACGGCTGCTGGGAAGGCAACATGGCGCACGCCATCGACCGCGCACCGGTCGACGTCTGCCATCAGCGGCGCGAAGATCTGGTCGTGCTCGGCAATGCCGGTGTCGTACGGGTCTTGCAGGTCGGCGCCAAGGTGACGACCGTCCGACCGGGCGACGCCGCCATCCTGTTCTGCAATGGCGTTTGGGATAAGTGGGGCTACCCCGAGAAGATCTTTGGCTACGACGCCGAGGGCAGCATCGGGCTCCTCGCCAAGCGCACCGTTACCCATCAACTTCAGGTCATCCCGACACCGGACAACTCGCGCCACAGCCTCAAGCAGTGGGCAGCGTTTTCGCTCCGCTACATCACTGCTTGGTCGAACTGGCATCAGGCCTACAATTGCTGGCGCGTACAGATGCACATCGAGGATCTGCCGTCTCCCTACGTGTGGGGCTGGGGCGGGGGCGTCACCTGGGCAGAGCTGACGCTGGCGAAGTTCTGGGGCGCGCAGGCCACGATGATATCGGGCAACCCCAAGCGCCTCAGGGCGATCGATCGCGCTGGGATGAAGGCCGTCGACCGGCGTAACTTCCCGGATCTGGACTGGGACCCCAAGCGCTATCGCGCCGACGCCGACTACAAGGCGCGCTACCTGCAGAGCGAGGAGATCTTCTTGCGAACCGCGCGGGAGAACACCGAAGACGCGGGTGTCTCGATCTTCCTGGACTACGTCGGTTCGCCGGTGATGCGCGCGACCGTCAAGGCCCTCGCGCGCCAAGGCGTCATCGCCACCGCCGGCTGGAAGGAGGGCATGAAGATCGAGCTGGTTCGTGCGCTCGAGTGCATCAGCCGCCACACCCATGTCCACACCCACTACGCCCGCTATCCGCAGGGGCGGGCTGCCGTGCAGTTCGCCGAGAACACCGGCTGGATGCCCGAGGACACGCCTGAGGTCGACGTCTACAGCTTTGACGAGATCCCAAACCTCAAGCGCGACTACGCCAGCGGCAAGACAACGAGCTACTTTCCCATCTACGAGGTGAACCTCGTGTGACGGGGGCCGGAGGACCTGCGTGGCGACCGAGACCAACATCCCGCACGCACGTGCGGCCGTCGCGGCCGCGGTTGCCCTCGTGGAGCAGCTCACCGATCGGCTCGCCCGCGTCGTCGCCGACCCCGACCGACCAAACCGCGTCGACAACGGTCGCTTGCACCGATATGGCGAAGAGGCGTTTCGCCTCGCGCGCTGGGTCGCCGAGCTGACCGCGGCGGGGCACCTGCTCGATGCGTTCGCGCACGACCACAAGAACGACCGCATGGCAGCGCTCGCCAACTACGCATGCGCGCTGGTTGTGCGGAGCGTGCGCGGCGACATCTCGGACTGCGCATCCTGGTTTGCCGGTGGGGTCGACGGTCGTTTGGCGCTGGACGACGACGTCGCCGCCTGGACCGACACCTGGTCTGGCCCCGAGGCAGTCGAGGCCCTCGCCCCCTGGGTTCTCGACGGTGGCGCGTGGGCGGCGAGCGCGTACGCGTTGTCGAGAGACCACGAGGATATTCGAGCGCTTTTTCGGGATTTTGCCGACGAACAGGTCGCGCCGCTGGCCGAGCACATTCATCGCACTGACGCCTTGATTCCTGAGGAATTGCTACGCGCGTACGCAGAGATCGGCGCGCTCGGTATCACCATCCCCGACACATACGGCGGACATTTCATCGACCACCGTTCGATGGCGCTGGCCACCGAGGAGCTGTCGCGGGCCTCACTGGGAGCGGGCGGCTCTGTCATCACCCGACCCGAGATCGCCGCCAAGGCGCTGCTCAAAGGGGGCACGGAAGCGCAGAAGCAGCACTGGCTGCCGCGCATCGCCGCGGGCGACGAGATCGTCTCCATCGCGGTCACTGAGCCGGGCGCTGGTTCGGACGTTGCCCGGCTGCGCGTCGAGGCGAGGCGCGACGCCGACGGTTGGCGACTGACCGGCGAGAAGACGTGGTGCACCTTCGCGGGGCGCGCGTCGGTCATGCTGGTGCTCGCCCGAACGGGCACGGCGGAGTCAAAGGCGCGCGGTCTGACGCTGTTCTTGGTGCCCAAGCCGCCGACAATCGCCCCCGCCGACGACCACACCTTCGCCTGGCAGTCGAACGGCGGGTCCATCAGCGGCCGCGCGATCCCGACGGTCGGCTACCGCGGAATGCACAGCTTTACGGTCTTCTTCGAGGACTGGCTCGTCTCGGACGATCACCGCGTTGGCGCCGAGGGACAGGGCTTTGCGTTGCAGATGGCGGGCTTCGCCGGTGGCCGTATCCAGACCGCCGCGCGCGCGCTCGGTGTGATGGAAGCGGCGTTTCGCAGCGCAGTGGGCTATTCGCTCGAGAGGCAGGCTTTTGACCGGACCCTCGCGACCCTGCCGTTGGTGCGGCGCAAGTTGGTCGACATGGCCGCGCGCATCGCGTTGTCGCGGCAGATGACCTACGCGGTGTGCGATCGCATGGACGCGGGTGGTGGCCAGGACGAGGCCAGCCTCGTCAAGTTGCTCGCCTGCAAAGACGCGGAGCACGTCACCCGCGAGGCGATGCAGCTGCATGGCGGCATGGGTTACAGTGAGGAGTTCGCCGTCAGCCGCTACTGGCAGGACGCGCGCGTCCTCTCGATCTTCGAGGGGGCCGAGGAGGTCCTCGCGATCCTGGTCATCGCCCGTGGCGTGCTGCGCGCCGCTTTGTGCTGAGCGCGGACAGCCGCCAGGCCGCGTGAGAGCCGTCGGAGCCGTCGGAGCCGTCCATGACTGTGTCGAAGAGCAAGCCAGCCGGGCCCGCGCGTACGCCATGGATCATCCGGACCTACGCTGGTTTTGGCGATGCCGTCGAGACCAACGCCCGTTTTCGCGAGAACCTCGAGCGCGGC
Source organism: uncultured Myxococcales bacterium (assembly GCA_937915965.1). Classification (GTDB taxonomy): domain Bacteria; phylum Myxococcota_A; class UBA9042; order UBA9042; family UBA9042; genus CALGHC01. The sequence continues at coordinate 4,314 of CALGHC010000543.1, read as the reverse complement.
CAGCGGGGCCTGTCGGTCGCGTTCGATCTGCCCACCCAATGCGGCTACGACCCGGACGATCGCATGGCGCGGGGTGACGTCGGCCAGACCGGCGTGAGCGTCGCCCACCTGGGCGACATGCGCGCCCTCTTCGACGGCATCGACCTCGCCACCGCCAACACGTCGATGACGATCAACGCCACCGCGCCGTGGCTGTATGCCCTCTATCTTGCCCTGGCCGACGAACGCGGCGTGCCTCGCGAGGTTCTGCGTGGCACGACCCAGAACGACCTGCTCAAGGAGTTCGTCGCGCGCGGGACATCGATCTTCGACCCCGACGCGTCCCTGCGCTTGTCGACCGACCTGATCGTCGCCTCCATCGCACGGTCGCCGCGTTGGAACCCAACAAACTGCTGTGGCTACCACCTGATGGAGTCCGGCGCGCTGCCGGCCGAAGAGGTCGGCTTCACGTTCGCCAACGCCCTCTTTGTCCTCGACGCTGTGCGGCCCCGCCTCTCCGTTGAGGGCTTCTCCCAGGTTGTCGATGCGATCAGCTTCTTCATCAACAGCGGCATCGAGCTGGTCGCCGAGATCGCCAAGGTCCGTGCATACAGTCAACTTTGGCCGGCCCTGTGTCGCGAGCGCTACGGCCTTGAGCCCCGCTTTCGCGCCGGCTGTCAGGTCCGTTCCCTGACGCTGACCGCGCAGCAGCCCGAGGTCAACATCGTCCGCATCGCCCTGCAGGCTCTGCCGGTGCTCTTGTCGGCTTCGGCGCGTGTCGGCGCGTTGCAGCTGCCGGGATTTCGCGAGGCTCTCGGCCTGCCCGACGAGGGAGAACAATGGCTTAGCCTGCGCACCCAGCAGGTCCTGATGGCCGAGACCGACATCGCTCAGCACGAAGACATCTTTGCTGGCAGCCACGTCATCGAAGCGGCGACCGCCGCCGTCGTTTCACAAGCCCGTGACATCATCGAGGCCAGCCTCGCGCGCGGCTACCGCGGCACCATCGAACACTTGAGCGCCTTGCTCGGGCGGCGCATGGCAGAGTGGAAGCGCGCGGTCGATGGTGGCGAACGCCCGCTGGTCGGCGTCAATTGCCACACCGAAGCGGTCCCGGTCAGCCTGCCCGCACGGCCGGCGATGCCAACGCCTCCGGCCGAGATGGAAGAGCGTCTGACCCAGTCTTTGGCCTCGTGGCGTGCCGACCGCGATTCGGGCGATTGGGTCGCAGCGCGCGCCGCGCTTGTCGCGGCCGCCGAGGCAGGAGAGAGCGTCATCGAGCCTTCTGTCGTCTTTGCCCGCGCCGGTGGCACCACTGGCGAGTGGACCGCCGCGCTTCTCGAGGTCTTTGGCGCGCGCTGGTCTGCACCCCTCGGCGTTGGTTCGGTCGGAGGCGAGCGCGCTGCCGCGACGAACGTGCGTTCTCACTCGGCTGGCCCCACGCCGCGCGTGCTGCTCGCCAAGGCGGGCCTCGATGGCCACGTCAACGCGCTGCGCGTCCTCGCCCTCTCGCTGCGTCAGGCTGGTGCCGAGGTGGTCTACCTGGGCCTGGGCCAGAGCCCCGAGGCGGTCGCCGCCGCTGCCGTCGCCGAGGACGTCGACGTGATCGGCATCTCCAGCCTCTCGGGCGGTCATCTGGCCATGGTCCGAGCGGTCCGGGCCGCCCTGATCGTCCGCGGCGGCGCCGACATCCCCATCGCGATCGGCGGCATCTTGCCCCACGCCGATCGCGCGCTCGTGCTACAAGCGGGTGCCGCCGCGGTGTTCACCGCCGATGATGGTTCCCTCGACGATGTGGTCGCTGGCCTGATCGCCGTCGCAAACCGCCGCGTCTGAATCGATCACCATGCTTGGGTTCAGCCACCTCCTCGAAGCCTTGGTTCTGCCTCCCGGTGGTCTGCTAGTGATCGCGATCGCAGGGGTCGTGGTGGGGCGCTGGCGACCGCGGCTCGGCCGCTGGCTCGCTGTCACTGCGCTAGTCGGCCTGTGGCTTGCGACCACGCCGCTCGTCGCGCAGGGCTTGATTGGCGGGCTCTCGACGCCGTCGCGACCGTTGGCGTCGTTCGCCGACAGTGGCGCGGGCGCGATCGTCGCGCTAGGGGGCGGCCGCGAACATGATTCAGTCGAGTACGGCGGCGACACAGTCGGGGCAGCGACCTTGGTGCGTCTGCGCTTCGCTGCCCAGGTTGCCCGCACCACCGGCTTGCCGCTGCTCGTCAGCGGCGGGCGCCCGGGTGGCGAGGTGACATCTTCGGCGCAGTTGATGGCCACCGCGCTCGCCGACGAGCTGGGCGTTCCGGTCCGCTGGCAGGAGGATCGCAGCCGAACCACATGGGAGAACGCGGAATTCAGCGCGGAGGTTCTGCAAGCCGCGGGCCTTCGGCGCATCATCCTGGTCACACATGCGCTGCACATGCCGCGCGCGGCAGCCGCTTTTGAGCGCCACGGGTTCGAGGTCGTGGCCGCATCCACCGCTCGACCTGATCTGCTGGCCAACGCGAGCCGCCTGTCGGCGCTTCTGCCCAATTCGCGGGCCGCACAGACGGTGTCGCATGCGTTTCACGAGCTCGTCGGTCGGGCCTGGTACGCGATGCGCGGGCGGTAACGTGCCGAATCAGCGCCGTTGCCCAGGCCTGTCGCTTAGCGCCGCTGCCCAGGCCTGCCGCTCAGCGCCGCCGCTCAGCCCTGCCACGCCAGGAAGTGGCTCCAAACCGACCAGGCCGACCAGATCGCGGCCGCGCCCACGCCGCCAAGGCCCGCTCGTCGCCAGAGACGGCCTCTCGAGCGCAGATTCTCGATCAGGGCAGCGAGTCCGACGGCCAGCAACGGCAGCAGCGGCAAGATGTAGCGGTGGTCGACCGTACCTCCACCCCATGGCGTGCGATGCAAGCACAGGGCCACAAGCCAGGGCAGGGCGGCGAGCGCGAGCAGCTTGTCTCGGCGGGCTCCAGCCGCGATCAGGCCGACTCCACCCAGCAGCCACAGCGGCGCCATCGCAGCGAGGCCGGCACCCCGGCCGACACCGATCAGTACGGTCGCCCCAGAGACCAGGTCGCCATCGAAGGTCTCGCCTCGGCTGCGCGCGAACGCGAAGTTGGTCGCGAAGTCGTAGCCGATGGACCAAGGCGAGCCGAACGCGGCCGCATGGTAGGCGAGGACCGCGGCGGTTATCGGCACCGCCCCCAGCGCCAACCAGGGCCACCGGCTCGGCTTGGCCAGCAGCAAGGTGGCCGGCAAGATCGCCAGGACGAGGGCGTAGTCGCAGGCGATCGCCCAGGCGCCGAACAACCCAGCCGCGATCGCAAACCAAGGTCCGTCGCGGCCATCGTGGTCGCGGTCGATGGCGAGCGCAAAGGCGGTGACCAGGGTCGCCGCGGTGACATGGCTGAACAGCGTCGTCGCGTACGGCCCCCAGAGGCTCGCCGCGCCGACGAGACCGAGGACGACGGCCCGGCTCGCGGTCGCCGTATCCCTGCGACGCAACCAGGCCGCCAGCAGGATCAGGCCGATCAGGCCGACGAGCCGGGTGTGGAGAGCGACGGCGAGCGCGGTTCCCTGGAGCGTGACAAGCGCTGGACCGTTGCGCTGGCGAGCGACGTAGGTGCGCAGGTAGTTGCCGTGCGCGGGGGTGACGATGACGTCGTCGGTCGCGGCGGTGAGGCGCGCCAGGATGGGGTCGAGGCGGGAGCCAAGCCAGACGGCCGGCAAGGCCAGGAACGCGGTGCCCGGGGGGCGATCGGAGTAGGCGTGGCCGTCGCGGCGGGCGAAGTCGACGCGCAACGTGAGGTCGAGGTCGGCGTCGATCGCGGTCTGGTGGTGCACGGCGAGGGCGCGAGCCAGAGCGATGTGCGAGCCGTCGTTGCTGCTGGCGATTCCGGGTTCGACGAGCGCCGTGCCACACAGCCACAGCACCGCGACGAGCGCCACCGGGTGGCGGTGAACGGCGGCACGCGCAGCGGCCGTTCCGAACGGTCGGCCAGCCCCGCCAGCCCCGTCAGCCCCGCCAGCCCCGTCAGGCCCGGGCGGCTGGGGTTGTTTGGATGATTGCAACGGCGACGACAAGGCAGGCTCCGCGAGAGTGTCCAAGCTCCAGTATTGCAGAGCGTCGCCAGGGTGACAGCCCCGCGCCGCCGTGGGCGCCGCGATGGCGCCGTTTGGGGCAAAGCGCTATGATCAAATCTCCAGCAACCGGAGCCAGCCATGAACCGCCTCGCCTTTGCGTTCGCCGCCGTCTTCCTCCTCGCCGTGGCCTTGCCCGCGCATGCCGGGCCTCGCTTCGCGGTCCAAGGTGGGCTGCGCAACGGCGCCGGCGGTCCGGTCGCCGACGGCGGCTAC
>CALGHC010000542.1 GCA_937915965.1 uncultured Myxococcales bacterium | reverse complement strand
GGTGCCTGGGCTGCCCTCACCGGCGCTTCCCAGGTTGGGCCCACCCGGCGCGTTGTCGCACACGCAGCCGTTCGTCGCGGAGAGGCCTTTTGGGCCGCCGCAGTTTGCGACCCGGCGCAGACCGGTAGTATAGTGGCTGCCGCCGCCGCGGTCCGAGACGGACTCGTGTGTCCTGGCCGTTCCGCGTCGGTCGTTATGGCGTCGCCACCGGGCGCGAGCGGTGGCCGAGAAGGCGCCGCTCGACGGTCGCCGGGGTAGCTTCGGGCCCGCCGTCGGGCAACTGCCAGTCCACATTGGGCAATGGGTTCGCATCGGACAACGGATCAGGTCGCAGATGGATCGCCAGACGAACCTCGTCGGACACACGCTCAATGAGCGCTACGTGCTGGAGTCCCTGCTCGGCCAGGGCGGCATGGGTGCGGTCTACAAGGCCACAGACCGACAGATGGCCGGCCGGATCGTAGCCGTCAAGGTGCTCGCTCCCCATCTGGTCTCCGACGAGAAGCAGGTCAAGCGATTCGAGCAGGAGGCCCGCGCCGCCAACCAGCTGCGCCACCCCAACACCATCAGCGTGCTTGATTTCGGCCGCAGCGCTGAGGGGCACATCTTCATGGTGATCGAGTTCCTCACGGGGGAGACGCTCACCCGCGTGATGCATCCTGGCGCGATGGACATCAGCCGGGCGCTCTACATCATGCGTCAGGTTTGCAAGTCGCTCGCCGAAGCGCACAGCAAAGGCATCGTTCACCGCGACCTGAAGCCAGACAACATCTTTGTCTGTGAGATCTATGGTGAAAAGGACTTCGTCAAGGTTATCGACTTTGGCATCGCCAAGTTCCTCGAGGACGAGCACGCGAACCTCACGCAGGCGGGCAAGATGTTCGGCACTCCGCGCTACCTCTCCCCAGAGCAAGCGCAAGGGATTCAGCTGGATAACCGCAGTGATCTCTACTCGTTGGGCGTGATCCTCTTCGAGATGCTGGTGGGGCGCGCGCCGTTCGTCGCCGAAGAGGCCATCGCGGTGGCCATCAAGCACGTCCAGGAGGCCCCGCCGACCCTGGCCGAGGTCAATCCCGACGTTCGCATCCCCGATGAGGTCGATCGGCTGGTCTTCAAGCTGCTCGCAAAGAAGCCCGACCAGCGCTTTCAGAAGGCCGAGGACGTAGTCGCCGCCATCGACAACTCGATGGTCGGTCTGCAAGGCGGACCCTTCAAGTCGGGGGCCTACACGCCTGCCCACGCGATGACCCCCGCGCGGCCGGTACAGGTCCCCGATGAGATCGACGCGACCAGGGCGATGGCTACGGTTTTGGACGGCGACGGCGAAGAGGCGACGATGGCCCTCGACCTGGTCGCCGCCCGGGCGGGCCAGATAGCGGAAGGTGCGACTGTTGCGCTCGACCACATCTCTGCGCCCGGCCTGGGCAACGAGAACAAGACCCTGGCCATGGACAGCGACGCGGCCACGAGACTGGTGGCCGAGGGGCGCGCATCGACCCCTCGCGCTGGCAAGGCTTCGGCCTCGCGTGGCCGGACCCACACGGAGTCATCTGGGCTACGCAACTTGCTGCTGCTGCTCATTGTTGCGGTGCTTGCCGTGGGTGCAATCGTCGTCTCCAAGGCCGCCGGCGAACAGGATCCCCCCGCGGTGGTTCGGCCGGTGACCACTGCCGTCGTGCCCACCCAGACCCGCACTGCCGCCAAGACGGCCGTGGCCGCGGCCAACGGGCACGCCATCCCGGCACATCAAGATCAAGCGAGCGAACCGGCTGCTGCTGGCGGTGACTCGAAGGCGGCGGCTCGCGATGCCGAGAGCGCAGCGGCGGTAGCCGTACCGCCGCCCGCGGTGCCGGCCCACGCGGTCACAATCGAGTCGACCCCGCCGGGCGCGACGGTTCATATGAATGGCATGCCGGTCGGCAAGACCCCACATGTGTTGAAGTTGGCGGCGGACGATCCCAACCGCACGCTGAAGCTGACGCTTGACGGCTACAAAGATTACGAGCTGCCGATCAAGGCACGCACGCTCGTCGACGCCCGCATCGACAAGCTGCCGGTGGAATTGGAGCGCAACAAGCCCAGGGCCGCACCGACCAGGAAGAAGAAGATCGACTTCACGTTCTAGACCAGCGTACGCTAAGGCGACGACTGACACGGTTCCGCGGCAGGCATCCGGGCCAGCACAAGACGAGGGTGAGGTGTTCGTGCAATCGCGCAGACGTGATCAGGAACAGCATCGCGCCAGCTCGGCTCGACGGCCGGTCTGCGTTGCGCTCGTCGCGGTCGCGCTGATCATGACGGCGGCGCCCGCGTCTGCGGCGACCCCTCAGGAGAGGGCATATTCGCTCTTTCAAAGTGCCCGCGAGCAGGTCGACGCCGGTCACTTTGATGAGGCCGTTGTGCTGCTCGAAGAGGCGATCGGCTATTTCCGTCACCCCGGCATCATGCTGCTCAAGGCGCATGCGTTGCGGCGTCTGTATCGTCTCGACCAGGCGCAGGAGATCGTCGACGAGGTCGCCGCGGGCACGGTCCCACGGGCGCTGCGCAAGACCCTCGCAGAAGAGGGCGAGAAGCTGGCCGAAGCCAAGGCCCTGCGAGGCCGCCTCCGCGTCACGGTCGAGCCCGAAACTGCGGTGGTCGCCGTGCTCGGCGAGCAGGTCAAAGGCGGCTACGACCGGTGGGTGCCAATTGGCAAGCATCGGGTTGAGATCCTCGCGACCGGCTACAAACCCGGTGTGGAGACCGCCGTCGTCGAGGCGGGGGCCGAGGCCCGGCTGACCGTACGGTTGATGCGCCAAGGTGGAACGATCGCCGTCGACGTCCCGGGCGGGCTGCGCGGAGTCACTATTCGTATCGACGACGAGGCGCTTCCAATCCCCGACGGTGGCGAAGCTGGCGATCGGACCTCGCGCGTTCGGCTTGAGATTGGTCCGCATCGGGTCCGCTGCACGGCGGGGACCAAGCAGGTCGAGCACAGCGTCACTCTCGAGGCGGACGCGGCGCTGGTCGTCGTTTGCGCAGACATGCATGACGCCGTCGGGCTGACCGCGGTTGGCTGGAGCGGCGTTGCCGCGGGCCTCGCCGTTGCCGGCTACGGCGCTTGGGGGCTCGGCTCCTACATCGTCGAACTCCAGGACGTTGGCGTCACAGTGGGCGAGGTCAAGTCGACCAACAAGCACTACGGTGGCGCGCTCTACCTGGTGTCGGGCCTGGCGGCGGGATTCGCGAGCTACTGGTTTCTGTTGCGCGACGCCGCCGCGACTCCCGCAAAGGGGCGGCCTGCGACCGCTGGAGCGACCTCGCCCGGCACGACGACACCAATGGCGCACGCCGATGATCAGGCGGCAACGCCAGATCGCGGTACCTAGTGGCCAGGCGCCGAGCGGGCGGGCCGCACCGCGGATCCGCCCTCGTCGACGAGGCAGGCCAGCAGGACCTCAATGCCCACACCACAGTCGGGCTCCGACCAGATCGACCGGCCCGGCCGCGACGACCCGGACCACGAGGCGCTGTGTCGCCGCTGCGGCGTGAGCTGCCACCTCGCCGTCGTCTTGTACGGTGTGCCCGTCATGGTGCCCGGTCTCCACTGCCAGTTCCTTGCGGCCGATCGGAACGGACGCTACGACTGTTCGGTCTACGCGCAGCGGTTCGACCGCGCTCCGTGGTGTCACCACGCCGACGTCGGCGGTCCCGCCGGCTTTCTCGCCAGCGATTGCCCCTACACCCGCGGTCTTGATGGCGTTCAGGGCAAGGTACGTCTGGGCAATGCGGCTCTCGTGGAGCAATGGCCGGACTTGCTGGCGCGGATGCGCGCGTGGGGCGTGCCTGACTTCATTGACCGCGAGGCGCTGATCGCCGATGTCAGTCACCGGACGGGCCGGCAATGGCGCCTGACGTCTTGGCCCATGGACAGCGATCGCCTGCGCTTGGAGCCATGCGAAGATGGGGGGCATTCGGATGATTGACGCCAACGCGGCGCGCCGTGGCTCTAGATCGTCGACGCGGACGCTGATGTTCCACTCGATGTGCGCGCCGGCGCTGACCCTCGCCGTTGCGCTGGTGATTGGAGCTTGCGCCGAGGTTCGTAACTTCTTGATTCCACCGCCGACTTTGTCTGGGGCGGCCGGGCGGAAGGCCGATGACTTCCGGCACGCAGACCTGGTCTTGGTCGTGGAGGGCGCAGGCCCATCAGGCGTCGACGACGCCGTCGCGATTCGCGGGTCGGTCGTCGTCGGCAGAGGGCCACTCGAGGCGCTGCGCACGCAGTACATCGGTCGGTCGACCGCCATTCGCGCCTTCACAACGGGGCATCTGAGCGCGGGCATCGTCGACGCCCACGTCCATCTGGAGGGTGCCGCTTTGCTCGGAAGCGCCATTGACCTGCGCGCAGTTCGCGACCTCGACGGCCTCGCGGGGGCGTTCTCGAGACGCGTGCCGCTGCGAGGAGACGGCGGCTGGTTGTGGGGATTCGGAATGGACCGCGTCCTTGCCGCTCAGTTGACCGCCTCGCTTCTTGAGGAGCGTCTCCCCGGTGTGCCCATCTGGCTGTCGACCGGGGACGGCCACGGCGCCGTCCTGAGCCCGGCGCTTCTCGCCTCGCTGTCGCTGCCCGCTTCGCCGATCCCCGTGAATGGCAAGGTCGAGGGAGCGGCCTCTCGCCATCTTTGGCAGCTCTTGCCTCGCCCGCAGCCGGCTCGGCTCGCGGGCCTGTTGCTCGAGGTTCTCACCGGGTTGCGTCGTCAGGGCATCACCGAGGTTCACGATATGGGGGCCAACCTGCAGATGCGCGCCGCGCTGCACACCCTCGAGCGGGACGGTCGGCTGCCGATCCGGGTGCGCCTCTTCCTCGATGGCGAGCTGCCCGAGGTGCAGGCCCTTATCGCCGAGGCTACGGCGGCCGACCCGAAGAACCCCCTGCGGACGGGCGGACGAGCGGGGGCCGCGTCCTCGCCAGTTCGAGAGTGGCAATCGCGCCTCGTTCACGTCGCTGGCGTCAAGTACTGGCTCGACGGCAGCATCGCCGCCCGCAGCGCGGCGCTCGTCGCGGACTACAGTGACGCTCCTGGCCAGCGCGGCGTGTTGAACTACTCCGATGACCAGCTGGCAGCTCGAATCCGCGCAGCCGACGCCGCCCGCCTCGAGGTCGCCGTGCACGCGATCGGCGATGCGGCAGTCGCCCAGGTAGCCCGGGTCCTGGCGGGATTCACCCGCCCGGCCGCTGCGGCCCCCGTGCGCATCGAGCACGCCCAGGTCATCTCTCCTGAGACGCTCGCGGCGCTCGCGCGCCTCGACGTCCGCTGCTCGGTACAGCCGCAGCACGCCGTCGCCGACATCGGCACGGCGTCGGCTCGGCTGGGGAACGAGCGCCTCGTCTACGCCTATCGCCTCGCCTCCCTCGACCGCGTCTGTCCGCTGCTCGTTGGATCCGATCTGCCGGTCGTCGCCGCAGATCCGTTCGCCGATTGGCAGATCTTGCTTGCCGGCGCGCCCAGCGCGGCGGCGGACGAAGGCCTGACCCTGGCGCGGGCGCGTCAGGTGATCAGCGCCCGCCCGGTGGAGGTCACGGGTCCATTGCTGATTGGCGCGCCCGCTGACCTTGTCGTGTGGTCGAGAGAACCCTGGGGCGCGGGCGCCGGCACGGTCACCGAAGGCGGGCCCGCGCGCGCGCTGTACGTCGTCGTAGGCGGTGTCCCGGCCATTCCGTAGGCAGCCTGCAGCCGTGACCTTCGACGGCGGCAGATGGTCAAAAAGAAGCGCGCGCGGCCCGCTCCAAGAGCGAGCCGCGCGCCGGACTTCCTTGCGTTCACCCGTCTCGACTCCGCGGTCCTACGCCTTGCGTTCGACCGTGCGCACCTGCAACTCCAACTCTTCCATCATGGCGTTGGAACCGTTGGCATCGAGCTGCCATCCGCTCCAGCGCGATGGCCAGGTCTCCAGCAGGTTGTAGTAGCCCAACTCGGTGACACCGTCGTCGGCCAGCAGCGTGATCGTCACGTTCTCGAAGCGCAGGTCGCCGTCCATCGTCGACTTCATCCAGTCCCACAGCACGGCGGTGTTCACGTAGCCCTTCTTGAGCACCACTGGCGCGACCTTCGGCCGACCGGGGATCTGCCGGGCGTACATGTCCATGCCACCCTGGTACTCAAGCATCTCGACCGAGCCCTGCAGCCCGTCGACCGCCGTGAACGTGCCGGCCTGGACGCCACCGAGCTGCACCGAGAAGCGGAAGGCACCCTGGTGATCGTGGGCCCGCGAGGTGGTCTGCGGCTTGGGCGTGGCCGGCGTCGTCGTCGACGCAGGCGCAGGGTCTGCGGGCTTGAACCCGAGGATATCGAGCGCCTTGTCCTTGAGCTTGTCGAGCATGGCGTCGGCTTCTTTCTTGCCCGCCGCGATGATCTTGTCCGCCTCGTTGGCGAGGTCCTTGACGCCCTTCTTGGCGAGCTTGTTGAGCTCGTCGACGCCTTGCTTGGCGAATTCCTTCATCGGCCCCGGCAGGCTGGAGTCGTCGATGACGTCCTTGAGGTCCTTGGTGACCGCGTCGACCACGCCGTTGACGTACTTCTCGGCCTTGTCGACAGCTTCCTTGGCCTGTTTCTCAAGGTCCGCGACGATATCCTTGGCCTTCGCGTGTGCCTTCTCGACGGCGTCCTTGGCCGCGTTCTTCGCCTTGTCGACGGCCTTGACGGCGGCCTTGTAGGCAGCGTCGTTGGCGCTCTTGGCCGCCTTCTTGATCGGATCTTTGAGCTTCGAGTCGTCGATCTTCTTGTCGGCCTCGTCGTGCGCGTCCTTCATCGACTGCTCGCCGTCCTCGCGAGCCTTCTTGAGATCGGCAGCACCGTCGTCGATGCCCTGGTTGACGTCGGCCTTGGCCTTGGCGACCTTCTTCTTGATGCCGTCCATGTTCATGGTTCGTTCTCCCCGGGCCGGTTCGCCCGCGTGTTGCCCGTGCCGGGCTACCAGGCGACCTCAACCGTGGCCTTCGAGCGCCAAACCGACCAGCGTTGGTCGGCCTCTCGCTCTCTGTGCTGCAGCTTGTGAATGTACTCCAGGTAGTAGCCCGCGCGCAAACCCGCGAAGTAGTAGCTGGTCTTGAAGAATGCGGTCTCTTTCTCAGTCACGTCATCGCCGTAGCCCAGCTCGCGCGTGCCGCGGCGGTTGTCCTCGTACCACCTGTCGATCTGGCCGCCTACGCCGATCTTCAGTCCGTCAGCGACCGGCAGCGACAGCGCCACCCGGCCCACCAGGATGTCGCCCTTGTAGTCGTCTGCGTACGGGTCGAAATCGGCCGGATCGTCTGCGTGCCGGGTGCTGCGGAAGTCCTCGTCGCGGATGTACTTGGCCTTGAGATCCAGCTCGACGCCTCGGCCGACGTCGAAAGTCCGACGGCCGCGCAGCACAGCGATGTGGGTACGTCGGAGTTGGTCGCGGTGGTAGACCGAGCGCGGATCGCGGCCGCGATCGGTGGTGTTGGCGTAGTCGAAGAGCGCCGTGTCGGTGTAGCCGTCTGTATGGAGGAAATCCGGGTACACGGTGTCCACGTCCCGGCTTTGGCCGTTGGTGTTGTAGGTCAGAAATGTGTACTCGCCATCCATACGCCAGTTCCCGCGCTCCAGACTCAAAAGGCCGGTGGCCCCGTGCCATCCGATGCACGATTCGTACCATGCTTCGTCGAAGTCGATGAACTCGTTGGCGAGGTTCAAGGTTGGCAGCTGGCCGCCGCCGAGGAAGCCATCTGTGAGGAGCACGTCGGCTTCGCGGCGTGCGCCGAAGATCGCGTTCCAGTCCTCGCCAATGTTGAAGTACTCAAACTTGGCTGACAGGCCGATCTCGAACGGGTCGTCGGTCGACAAACGCACGCGGGCGGCCAGATCCTGGGTGTCCTTGAAGACCGCCGGGAACATGCCCTGATTCATCGCGACGCCATTTCCGGTGAGGCGTGGATCGAGCTGTTGGTTGCTGTAGCCAAGGAGAAGTTCAGCACGATTGGTGTCGCCTACGTCGCGTTCCACCTCGATCGTGGCGTTGGCGGTCGCGTAGCGGGCGTAGACGTCGACGGCGTGATCCGGTGCGCAACCGGGGATTGGATGCCCCAGCGCGTCGGTGCAGTTGGGGGCTGTGGACCCCACAGCGTCTGGGTCGGCCGGGTCGACCTCCAGGTCCTGGGTGAAGCTGCCGGTGACCTTGACGAGCGTGGCATCGCCGACCCGCCAGTCGACCCGGCCCGCCCATGCCCAGTCGCGTGACCAGAATGGATTCGTGAGGTTGGGGTCGCCTAGTCCCGTCGACCACCACGGCCCGACCCACAGCTTGGGCATGGCGATGGCGCCGAGCGTGTAGGTGAGTTCGCGCCCCTCGTCGATGTGGCCGCTGACGAACCAACCCTTGCCGTTGTCACGGTCGATATAGCGAATCTTGCCGATTGTCCAAGGGTTGAACATGCCGAAGTCCGACGATCCGATACGCACCCAGTCGATGCGCCAGGACCGCGGTGTGAACTGCACCCATGTGCCACGCAGCTTGAGGTACGAGGCGCGGTTCATCCCTGCCGAGTCGCCCGAGGTGTTCTCCTCGCGGTCGTACCAGGCAGACCCAGACTCCCACCAATCCTGCCAGCGCTCGCCAAATCGCGACGCGAGCCGCGCGCCGGCCTGAACGTACTTGCTGACGTTGCCCTTGACCGTCAGCTCAAACTCCGAGCCGATGCCGTTGCCGCCGGCGATGTCGTCGGGCCAGAACGGGTTGCCCAGCGACAGCAAGCCCTGGCTGTCGTCGTTGCGATAGAGATATTTGGTGTAGATGCGTCCGCCCAGCTCGAACTTGGCGGTCTCGGCCTGGCAGTTCCGGGGTGTCGCGAATGACGTCACGCCCAGCGCGATGGCGCAGGCGACAGAAGCGGCCGTTGTTCGTGCGGACAGGATGCGCATGGGACCCCGTGACCCTTGGAAGCGGCTGGGCGGCAATCGATCCGGGCGCTAGCGCGCCGCGGCGGGGTAGATCATCGGCATGCGCGCGATCTGGCTTCCGCATTTCCAGGCGAGCGCCTTGTGCTGGGCGCCGATCTCAGTCGCTTCGCCCTTCGCCGCACCGGCGAGAATGTCGAGCACCTGTGGGTCGCAGGCCGTATCATCGCCGCCGCCGAAGCGGTGCTCGCCACGCACCTCGTTGACGGGGCGGCTCAGGATGTCACCCCCAACTGGATAGCCCTCGTTCGACTGCATCGCTACCTGCCATCCCCACGACTGCGCCGGCTGGCCGAGCGCCTGTTTCGGGATCCTCGCGATGAGGGTCTTGCCGCGTGCTGATGTCTTCAAGGGGATGATGACGGCGTCCTTCATCTTGCCGGCTTTGTAGCGGACCTCGGCCGACAGGCGCGACTTGGGCTGCGGCGAGATCAGCACGACCTTGTCCCAGGCTTCGTCCTCGGCCACCTGCAAGCCGCCAAGCCCCGGCAGGACCGTGGTGAATCCACTGCCCTTCTTGTGATCGGTGTCGATGTATATCTGGACGAATTGCAAAGAAAAACCGTTCCCGTCCCAGTCCTTCGAGGTCCATGGATCCGAGATGCGGCTGGCGAGCGTGACGCGGATCTCGATGTTGTCGCCCTTGTCCTCGATCTCGACCTTGCGCAGATCGAAGCTGCCGGGAGCGTAGGCCGCGTCTGTCGGGTAGACGTAGGTCCCAGGGCCGTTGTCGTCCCCCTTGGGATCATCGAATACCAGTGTCTTCTTGGGCTGGTCGGCCCACGCGATGGCGGCGAGGCCGATGAGCGCGGCGGCGACGAACCAAGAGATCGGGCGGGCGGGTACGTGCATGGCGTTCTCCGTGGGCGACCGCGCTGGCCGCGTCAGGTCCGGCCGGCGGGGCCAGTCTGGGCCCGGCAAGGGTCGCGTTCACAACGCAGACGTGTCAACCGCCATTCAGGGGCATCGGCTCCGTCGGAGACCTGCTCCGTCGGGGACCTGCTCCGTCGGGGACCTGCTCCGTCGGGGACCTGCTCCGTCGGGGACCTGC